>DATABK010000568.1:0-5809 GCA_036259695.1 Actinomycetes bacterium
ACCGGGGCACCCCTCGGGGTTCCCCGGACCCCTCCGGTGGCTGGCCGGTCAGGCGGGCGGTGACGGCCCGGCCGTGGGCGGGGAGGTTCTCGGCCCGGCTGAGGGCGGCCACCGTCGGGGCGGCCGCGGCCAGGGCGTCACGGTCGTAGTCGGCCACCTGCATGGTGCGGAGGAAGTCGAGCGTGGACAGGCCGGAGGCGAACCGGGCCGTGCCGGCGGTCGGGAGCACGTGGTTGGTGCCGGCGGCGTAGTCGCCGAGGGCGACCGGGGTCCAGGGGCCGACGAACACCGCCCCGGCGTTGCGGACCTGGCCGGCCAGGTCGCCGGGGTCGTCGACCAGCAGCTCGAGGTGCTCGGGGGCGAACGCCTCGGCCACCCCGAGCATGGCCGCCCGGTCGTCGCAGAGCACGACCGCCGACTGGCCGGCCAGGGCGGCCTCGACTCGGACGCGGTGGGTGGCGGCCGCCACCTCCTGGGCCAGGAGCGGCTCGACCGCCTTCCACAGGTCGGCGTCGTCGGTGACCAGCAGGCAGGCGGCCAGCGGGTCGTGCTCGGCCTGGGCGACCAGGTCGACGGCGACCAGCAGCGGGTCGGCGGTGGCGTCGGCGAGCACGGCGACCTCGGTCGGGCCGGCGAACCCGTCGGTCCGGACCCGCCCGGCCACCTCCCGCTTGGCCAGGGCGACATACAGGTTCCCGGGACCGGTCACCGAGTCGACCGCCGGGACCGTCCCGGTCCCGCAGGCGAGCGCGGCCACCGCCTGGGCGCCGCCGAGCAGCCACACCTCGTCCACGCCGAGCAGGGCCGCCGCCCCGAGGATGGCCGCATGCCCCCGCCCCCCGGGGCCGGGCGGGGTGGCCAGGGCGACCTCCCCGACCCCGGCCGCCTGGGCCGGGACGACGTTCATGACCACACTGGAGGGATAGGCGCCCAGCCCTCCGGGGGCGTACACCCCGGCCCGCCGCAGGGGCACGAACCGCTGGACCAGCCGCACCCCCGGCCGCTCCGACCACACCAGGTCGGGCGGCCGCTGCGCCTGGTGGAAGGCCCGAGCCCGGTCGATGGCGTCGAGCAGCGCGGCCCGCAGGTCGGGGGCGAGCGCCGCCCCGGCCGCGGCCAGCTCGTCCGCGGTCACCCGCCAGGCATCCGGAGCGGTGTCGACCCCGTCGAAGCGCCGGGCCGCCTCGGCCACGGCCACGTCGCCCCGAGCGGCGACGTCCTCCACCAGCTGCCGTACCCCGGCCCGGGCCGCCTCCACCGCCTCGGCGGGCGCACGAGGCAGCATCCCGGCCGGGTCACGGCCGGAGCCTCGCAGGTCGATGACGGGCAGCACCGCAGCACTCCACGGAACAGGAACGGACAGGGCGGGAACGGGTTTCACCCTACCGCAGCCACAGCGGCCGGTGCCGGAACGCGTCCGGCGGGGCCTGGTCCTACCATGGGGGGGTCGAACCCCCAGTGCTGAGGGTGGCCCGGTGGAGCTGCCGCTGTTTCCGTTGCAGACCGTGCTGTATCCCGGCCTGCCGATCCCGTTGCATGTGTTCGAGGACCGGTACCGGCGCATGTTCAAGCGGATCCTGGACGGGGACCGGCGGTTCGGGGTGGTGGCGATCGTCAAGGGGCGCGACGTCGACGTGGGCGCGACCTACCACCCGGTGGGGTGTGTGGCCGAGGTGGCCGAGGTCGACCGGCACGCCGACGGGCGCCTGGACGTGGTCGCCCGGGGGCGGAGCCGGTTCACGATCGACGGGGTGACCCAGGCCGCCCCCTACATCGTGGCCGAGGTCAGCGAGCTGCCCGAGGCCACCGGGGAGGCGGCCGAGCAGCGCACGGTCGCGGCGGGCCGGCTGTTCACCCGCTATGTGACCACCCTGCTGCGGATGGCCAACCAGCCGGCGGAGGCGATCGACGTCCCCGACGACCCGGTCGCCGCCTCCTACCTGATCGCCGCCGGGCTCCAGGTCGACCTGGCCGACAAGCAGCGGCTGCTGACGATCCCGTCGGCGTCCGAGCGGCTGGCCTTCGAGGCCGCCCTGCTCCGCCGGGAGCTGGTCCTGCTCGAGCACTTCCGGGTCGCCGGCCCGGCGCCCACCGCCACCCCGTTCAGCGTCAACTAGCCCGTGGTCGCGGTGCCGGTGGTCGGGCCGGTCGACCTGGCCGGGAGCCTGGACGTGTTCCGCCGGTCCGGGGACGACCTCCTCGACCGCTGGGACGGGCGGGTGTGGCTGCGGGCCGTGGCCGTGGGCGACCGGATGGTCGGGGTGGCCGCCCGGCCCACGGGGACGGTGGCCGACCCGGTGCTCCTGGTCACGGCGGAGACCGGGACCGACGCCGTCGCCGCCGGGCGCGTCCTGGCCGGGGCGTTCCCGACCGCGCCGGAGGCGCTGGCCGAGCTGGCCGCGGCCGACCCGGTGGTGGCCCGGATCGCCGACCGCGTTCCCGGGGTCGGGCCGGTCCTGCAGCCTGACCTGCTCACCGCCGTGGTCCGGTCCATCAGCGCCCAGCAGATCACCCTGCGGTTCGCGGCCGTCCTCCGCGGCCGCCTGGCCCGCCGCTACGGCCGCCGGCACCAGGTCCCCGACCCGCCAGACGGCGAGGTCTGGAGTCTCGACCCCGAACGGCTCGCCGGGGCCGAGGTCGCCGACCTGCGGGAGCTCCAGTTCTCCACCTCCAAGGCGGTGGCCATAATCGCCTTCGCCGGGGCCGTCGCCTCGGGACAGATCGACCTCGAGGAGCTGGCCGCCCTGGAGGATGAGGTGGTGGTGGAGCGGCTGGTCGCCTTCCCCGGGATCGGACGGTGGACGGCCGAGTGGCTGCTGGCCCGCACCCTGGGGCGGCCCCGGGTGGTGGCCGGGGACCTGGGTGTCCGCAAGGCCGTGGGGGCGGCCTACCTGGACGGCCGCATGCCGTCGGAGGCCGAGGTGCGGGCGGTCACCGCCCACTGGGGCGCGGCCGCCGGGGTCGCCCAGCAGCTGCTGCTGCACTGGCTGTCCACCGAGGCCCCGGCTACTTCGCGGAGGAGCGCGACCCGGCCAGGGCGGTCGTCACGCCCAGGCTGATCAGGACCCCGCCCGAGACCAGCCGCGACGCCCGAGCCACCCGGGGGCGGCGGCGTAGCCAGCCGGCCCCGGTCGAGGCGGCCACGGCGTAGGCGCCGTCGCTGAGCAGGCCGAGGACCACGAAGGCGACCCCGAACACGACCACCTGGAACGGCACCGACCCCCGGGAGGTGTCGACGAACTGGGGCAGGAAGGCGAAGAAGAACAGGGCCGTCTTGGGGTTGAGGACGTTGACGACCACCCCTTGGGCGAAGATCCGGCCCAGGCCGGCCCGGCGGGCGTCCGGACCGGCGGCCGCCGGGGTGTCCTCGTCCCGGGCCAGCAGCCGCCTGACCCCCAGCCAGACCAGGTAGGCGGCGCCCAGCCAGCGGACGGTGTCGTAGGCGGTGGCCGAGGACACCAGCAGGGCCGAGAGGCCGAGGGCGGCCGCGGCCACGTGGACCAGGGTGCCGACGTGGACGCCGCAGACCGAGGCCAGCCCGGCGGCCCGGCCCTGGTCGACGCTGCGGGCGACGATGTAGAGCACGGCCGGGCCGGGGATCACCAGCAGGGTGACCGCGGCCACCGCGAACAGGGCCAGGGTCGACGCCTCAGGCATCGGGGAAGACCACCACCGAACGCAGGACCTCGTTCCGTTGCATCTTGGCGAACGCCTCCTCGACCTGGTCGAGGGCGATCGTCTCGGAGACGAACCGGTCGAGATCGTAACGGCCGCGCAGGTACAGGTCGATCAATATTGGGAAGTCGCGGGTCGGCAGGCTGTCGCCGTACCAGGAGGGCCGCAGCGCCCCGCCGCGCCCGTAGAAGTCGAGCATGCCGAGGTCGATCCGCATCTTGGGGTTGGGGACGCCGCTCTGGATCATGGTCCCGGCGTGGTCGCGGGCGTGGAAGGCCTGCTTCATGACCTCGGGCCGGCCGACCGCCTCGACGGTCACGTCGGCGCCGAAGCCGCCGGTGAGCTCGCGGATGGCCGTGACCGGGTTGACCTGGCTGGAGTCGACCAGGTCGGTGGCCCCGAACTCCCGGGCCAGCTCCAGCTTGCGCCGATCCACGTCCACGGCGATGACCTTGCGGGCCCCGGCCAGGGCGGCGGCGTGGATGGCGGCGTTGCCGACCCCGCCACAGCCGAACACGGCCACGGTGTCGCCCCGCTCGACCTTGGCCGTGTTCACGATCGCCCCGTAGCCGGCCATGATCCCGCAGCCGACCAGCCCGGCCGCCTCCGGCCGGGCGGCCGGGTCGACCTTGACGGCCTGGCCGGCGGCGACCAGGCACAGCTCGGCGAAGGCGCCGATGCCGATGGCCGCCGACAGCGGGGTGCCGTCCTCCAGGGTCATCTTCTGGCTGGCGTTGCGGCTGTCGAAGCAGTACCAGGGCCGGCCCCGCAGGCAGGAGCGGCATTGGCCGCACGGGGCCCGCCAGGCCAGGACCACGAAGTCGCCGGGGGCGACGTTGGTCACGTCGGGGCCGACGGCCTCGACCTTGCCGGCCGCCTCGTGGCCGAGCAGGAACGGGAACTGGTCGGTGATCGACCCCTCGCGGTAGTGGAGGTCGGTGTGGCAGACGCCGCAGGCCTGGACCCGGATCAGCGCCTCCCCGGGCCCCGGGCCGGGCACCAGCACCGTCACCAGCTCGACCGGCGCCCCTTCCGACCTGGCGATCACGCCCCGGACCTGCTGCCCCATCACCCTGCTCCTCCCTCGACGGTCCCGCCTGGGAGGAACGCTACACGGCTCTCAGGTCAACAGCGCGTCCGGGCCCAGCTCGGCCTTGATCTCGGCGTAGAGGCCGTTGCGGGGGTCGACCCGGAACTCGTCGCCGAGGCGGACGACCATGGTCGAGCGGGCACCGCGGATCTGGAGGTGGACCGGGGACTTGCCCCGGTGGGAGCCGAGGATGTGCTTGATCCGGGTGACGACGCCGTCGTTGCAGGCCCGGGCCTCCAGGTTGAGGACCACCGGGGCCGAGCCGGGCTCGGACAGGTTGGGCGGCTTGACCTCGAGGGCGACCAGCTTGGGGGTCTCGTCGCGGGCGTCGACCCGGGCCTTGACCACCACCACCGCGTCCTGGACGAGGATGCCCTGGTGCTGGGTGTAGACCTGGGGGAAGAAGATGCACTCGGCCCCGCCGTCCAGGTCCTCGAGGTCGGCGATGATGTAGATCTCGCCCCGCTTGGTGAACTTCTTGGTCAGCTTGGCCAGGATCCCGGCCACGGTGACCACCGCGCCGTCGGAGCGCTCGGTCAGCGACGACAGGGCGGTGTCGGCCGAGCGGGACAGGACGTGCTCCAGGCCGAGCAGCGGGTGGTCGGAGACGTACTGGCCGAGCATCTCCTTCTCGAAGGCGAGGCGCTGGGACTTGTCCCACTCCTCGGTCCCGACCGGCGGGAGCGGCTCGGTGACCACGTCTTCGCCGTCGCCCAGGCCGCCGAACAGGGAGAACTGGCCGGCCGCCTCGGCCCGCTTGCGGGCCGTGACCCGGTCCACGGCGACCTCGTGGACCTCGAACAGGCCGCGCCGGGGCAGGCCAAGGGAGTCGAAGGCGCCGGCCTTGATCAGCGACTCGATGACCCGCTTGTTCAGGACCCCGATGTCGACCTTCTCGCAGAAGTCGAAGAAGTCGGTGAAGCGGCCCTTCTCCCGCCGGGCGGCGATGATCGCCTCCACCACCTGCTCACCGACGTTCCGCACAGCACTTAGGCCATAGCGGATTGCCCGCTCACCGCCGGCCTGATTCACGGGGGGGGGGGG
>DATABK010000569.1:0-7951 GCA_036259695.1 Actinomycetes bacterium
AGCACCAGCTTGGTGCCCCGCCGGGCGGCTTCTTGGACGGCGTCGGGCGGGGCAAGAGTGTTCCAGTACTGGGCGACGGTGTCGGGCAGCAGCCTTGCCGTGGTGACCTCCTGCCAGCCGATCACCTGCTTGCCGTGCCCGTGGACGATCTGCTGGACCCGCTCGATGAACCGGCCGTACTGCCCCTCGCTCAGGGTCTGGACCTCATCGCCGCCGATGTGCAGGTAGGGCCCGGGTGTCATGGGGGCCAGTTCCTCGAACACCTCGTCCAGGAATTCGTAGGTCACCGGCTTGTCCACACACAGCGAGCTGAACCCGACGTCGGTTCCGGTGTAGGGCTTGGTTGGCCGGCCGTCGCAGTTCAGCTCCCCATAGGAGGCCAGGGCGGCGTTGGTGTGGCCGGGCACGTCGATCTCGGGGACCACCGTCACATAACGGTCCGTGGCGTACCGGACGATCTCAGCGAACTCCGCTTTGGTGTAGAAGCCACCCGCACCGCCGCCGACCTGGCTGCGCCCGCCGACCGTGGCCAGCTTGGGCCAACGGTCGATGGCGATGCGCCAGCCCTGGTCGTCGGTCAGGTGCAGGTGCAGGACGTTGAGCTTGTACAGGGCCAGCAGGTCAACATAGCGCTTGACCTCCTCGACGCCGAAGAAGTGCCGGGCCACATCCAGCGCCGCCCCCCGCCAGGGGAACCGGGGGTGGTCCAAGATCCGGCCGCCGGGGATCCGCCACGGTCCCGGCTGCACCTGCGGGGCCTCGATGGCGGCCGGGAGCAGCTGGCGCAGGGTCTGGGCGCCCCAGAACAGCCCCGTCGGGCGGTTGGCCCGCACGGTCGCCGCCTCCTCGGTCACCTCCAGCTCATAGCCCTCGTCCCCCAGCTGATCACCGGCGGCGAGCTCCAAGGAGATGTCGCCAGCGCGGGCGCGCTCGCCGCCGGGGGTTACCGGCAGCCGGTAGCCGGTGGCGGGGCGGAGGTGGGCGGCCAGGTCCTCGCCGACCCGGGCGGCCTCGCCGGGCGAGGTCCGGATGCGGGCGGCCTCGCCGAGGGTGAACCAGGTCCCGCTGGCGGCCTCCACCGAGACCGGGACGGGCACGATGCCGTGCTGGTCCAGGGTTGCCTCCGTTGACTCGTCGGGTGGCTGGGTGCAGGAGACGGCGGCGACCACTGACACCACGCCCAGCAGCATCCGACCTGGCCAGCTGCGGCGGCGACGCGGTCGCGGCGCACCCACCGGAGCGTGGTGGTCGCCCGTGTGGGCCGGTAGGGCGTCCATCTCCCAAGCAGCCGTTCGAGGCGGTTCGTTGGTTGCCGCCTCCAGCTGTCCTCTCCCCTCGGCACACGTCCGTACAAGAGCTGCCTACTGGGTCTGGTTCCGCGGCGTCCTGGTCGTCGTCATTATCCAGCATGATGGGCGCGCAATGGCGCGGTCGTGCTCAGGACGAGGGCTTCCCGATAGGCCGCTTCCGCCTCGCCAGCGCGCACAGTGTTCACGAGCAGATCGCCACGCAGCAGGTGCAGCTGGCGCGCAACGTCCGGCCTTCTGCTGGCCCGGGTGAGCAGCGCCCCGGCCAAGTCGGCGGCGGGAGGTGCCTGGCCGCGGCGGACGAGCGTTCGGGCCTGACCGGCGAGCGCCTCGGCCGCCTGCGAGAGGTCGCCGGCTTGGCCGAAGGTGCCCGGCTGCCTGCAGCACATCGCCCCGGGTCTGCTCGAACCAGTCGGCCACCAGACGGTGCAGCCGACGACGGCGAGCCACGTCGCCGACCAACCGGGCGAGGACATGGTCGCGCCCCAGCGGATGCAATGCCGCGGTGGCCGGGTGATCGACCAGCTGGTGCCGCTGGAGCTCGTCCAGCGCCGGGAGCAGCTCGCATGGGCCCTCGGACGCCTGGTACAGCTCGACCAGCGTCTCGTCGTGAAGGTCGACCGGCTGACGGAGCACAGCCAGCAGCGCCAGCAGCGCCGCAGCCGGCTCACCGAGCCGTCCCAGGGTGGTGTCGAGCAGGTAGCCGGCGATCTCGGGCTGGCTCTCGAGCTGCTCGATCAGGCGGGCAGGGTCGGCCGCCGTGCGAAGCTGATCCAGCGAGAGCCTCAGCAGCATCGGGCTGCCGACCGTTCGATCGATCAGACGCTCGACCAGTTCTGGGGGAAGGGACTGGTCGAGTTGGTCACCAACGTGCGAGCCAGCGCGGGTGCCGTCGTCACCGCCGAAGGCCGTCCGTCTTCGCGGCCTTCGGGCAAGTTGCCGTCATGTGTCTGTTCGTGGTAGCGGTTGGTCACGCGCTGGTCTCCCCCAAGGCCGACACCAACCCTGTGGTCGGCGGCCATCCCTCGAGGTTGTTGTGCCGTCGGTGCCAGGAGGAACGTTCGCGCCCCGAGCGCCGCAAGAGCCGGCGCTGACACCGCTCCTCACCACATCCGACTTCGTCCCGTGTTCCTTTGCCGGAGGTAGTCATGGCCGTACTGCTCTTCCTGCTGGCGATCGCCGGCGGCGTCCTGGTGGGCGACCTTGTGCTGGAGAACACCGCCGCTGGCAGTGTCATCGTGCTGGACCGTTCGTTCACCGGCTATAGCCAGGGCCAGCTGTTGGCCGTGGTCGCCGGGCTCGGGTTCATGGTCGGCGTGCTGGCGGTCGGGTCGGTGTGCCTGCGGCGGGCCCGTCGTGTCCGCCGCCGAGAGCTGCGCACCGCCGAACGCGAACTGACCGCCGAGGTGGCCGAGCTCGAGCGTGAGAACAAGAGCCTGCGGGACGAACTGGCGCGTCGCGCCCAGCGGCGTCCAGCTGCCGGTGCCATGCCGGCCGATCTGGCCCCCGGCTCGACGTCCGCCGGGGAGCGGCGTGCCCGGGCCTACTCCGCCCCGGCCGACCGCCACCCCGAACCGGTCTACGAGGAGGCCAGGCGGGTCGCTCGCCTCCGCGGCAGCGACCAGAATCCTTGACCTCTGTCAACCGCGACCGGTAGACGCCTGGCAAAATCGATGGTGCTACCGCCAGCTGATGATCAGGCGGTCGGCTGTGTCCTGGACCGTGGTGCCGAGGGCTGCGCAGGCGGCCCTGAAGCGGCGCCGCATCCAGGCGGCGTCCTCGCCAGCGGCCAGGCGGGTGTGGCAGTACTCCAGCTTGAGCGGGAGTGCCTCCAGCCGGACCGGGCCTGCCTCATCCAGGGTGACCAGGAACAGCAGTCCGAGGTCGTTGCGCAGCCCGGGGTCGACCCGGTAGTCGTCCAGGAAGTCGCCCAGGTCGTACAGGATCCGGCCGTCGACCCCGTGGGGCACATGCGCGGAGTGGCCGGCGATCAGCGTCGCGCCCACCTCCACCAGCGCGCCGGCGGCGCGGCGGACGTGGCCGACCGGCGCGGTGGTCATGTTCGGCCCCCAGTGGGGGGTGACCAGGGTGACGTCGGCTTTGGCGCCGGCCTCCCGGACGAGCTCGGCCAGCCAGCCGGGCACCTGGCGACCGAGGTCGGCGAAGGCGACCCCGGGGCGGTCGGGGCCGGCGGCAAAGTCGGCCGGGTGGTCGGTGACCCCCAGGACGGCGACCCGCAGCCCCCGGGCGGCAAGCGTCGCCGGGCGGCGCGCCTGGTCGAGGTCGGCGCCGGCTCCGACGGTGGCGATGCCGGCGGCCGCCAGGTGGTCCAGGGTGTCGGCCAGGGCGTCGACGCCGTAGTCCAGCGCGTGGTTGTTGGCCAGGGTGACGCAGTCCACCCCGAGCAGGACCAGCAGCTCCACCGCCTGGGGCGGGGCCCGGAAGAAGAACGGCTTGCCGGGCGCCTCCCAGCGCCGCCCCCGCTCGGAGATGCAGCACTCGAGGTTCAGCACGACCAGGTCGGCCTGGCCCAAGGCGGCGCGGACCTCCGGCGCGACCAGGGCCTCGGGCGGCGTCGTGGCCAGGGTGCGGGCGACGCCGCGGCCCAGCATGGTGTCGCCGGCCAGCGCCAGTGTGACGATCATCGCTCGTCCCGGCCTTCCTGGCTCCGGATGCCATGGGCGCCGACCAGCGGGACGAAGTAGGCGGGGGTCAACCGGGCGTCGGCCACCAGCTGGTCGCCCTCCTTGTGGAAGGCGGTGACCTGCTCGCGGCCACCCGGCCCGACCGGATGGACCAGCCGGCCCCCGGGGGCCAGCTGCTCGACCAGCGGCCCGGGGACGCTGGGGGACGCCGCCGAGACCACGATCGCCTGGTAGGGGGCGTGGTCGGGGACGCCCAGGGTGCCGTCGCCGACGACCACCGTGACGTCGCCCGGCCCGGCCGCGGCCAGGTTGGCCCGGGCATGCTCGGCCAGGGCCGGGAAGCGCTCGACCGAGATCACCTCGCCGGCCAGCCGGGCCAGGATGGCGGTCTGGAACCCCAGCCCCGTGCCGACCTCAAGGACCCGCTCCGTGCCGCTCAGTCCCAGCGCCGCCACCATCTTGGCGATCAGGCTGGGCTGGGTGGTCACCTGCCCGTGCGGGATCCGGATGGGCTCGTCCAGGTAGGCCTGGCCGGTGGCGGCCGCCGGTACGAACCGGGTCCGGGGCACCGCGCGGAAGGCGGCCAGGACCCGGCGGTCCCGGATCCCCTGGGCGCGCAGAACCCGGATCAGGTCCTCGGGCGATCCCCGGGGCCCGGCGGTGCGCCCTGCTGGCACAGCGACGTCCCTACCTTGTCACGCCGTCCAACCCGGCCAACATCCACCGGGTGCCGCGCTTGGCTGGCTAGGCTGTCGACCCCGCACGGCTGATCCGGTTGACCAGATCCCTTGCCGCCTCACGAATCTCCTCGGCCAGCCGGCGGTCCTGATGGGTCTGCTCCTCGTAGGTCGCCAGGCGGTCACTGGCTCGGTCCAGCAGCGAGGAAAGCGCCCGCGCCTCCTGCTCGCTGAGCGTGATCTGGCCAGCCATCACGACTCCTTTCTCCAGTACATGGTCCTAGCCTTCCGCCGCGATCGTTCCAGGTTCTAGCAGTCGAGCCGGCAACTGTAGACGTGGGCTGTGTCAGCGCTGGTAGGTACCGACCAGGGTGCCGCTGGCCAGCTCCTTGCCGTCCAGGGCACGGCGCAGGTCCTCAGCCGAGGCGCCCGCGGCGAACCCGAGCGGCGCCGAGGCGGCGTACACCCGGAAGAAGTAGCGGTGCGGGCCGTCCCCGACCGGCGGCAGCGGCCCCCCATAGCCCTCTTCGCCGAAGTGGTTGCGGCCCTCCACGGCGTGGCGGGCCGGGATCGGCTGGTGGTCGCCAAAGGAGGGGCTGCGCAGCTGGATGCCGGCCATGTCAGGGCCGTTCGCGTGGTCGGCCGGCTTCATGAGCTCGTCGAACGTCACGCCACTGCCTCCAGCCGACGCATTGTGCAGGAGTCCTGCCAGCCCTACCCTCAGGCCGGCGGCCGAAACCACAACGCCAACCCCCGTTCGCGCGAACGAACGTGGCGCCGGAAGACGCACGTCCCGAGCCGCTGGCGCCGGAGGTCGGGGCCGCGGAGACACTAGGTAGCGCTGCGCTGAAACCACCCAAACGGCCATGGTGGGCGCTTGGTCTGGTCTTGATAATCGTCCTGTTCGTTCCGGCATCCAGCACGGCGACCCCAGGAGCCAACTGCGCCGCAGGTGCTCGCCGTCGTCCTCGTAGGAACAGCCGGTCAATCGGGCCCGGTACCGCCGCTATCCCGAAACCGAGATCCGCGCACTGGCCGAGGAACTTCGCGAGGAGGCCATGACCTGAACCGTCCGGTCCTTCATGAAGGACGTCCGGTCCGGATCGAGGTGGGCCACGCCCCAGCAAGCGCTCCCTGACTGGGTGCCTGACGACCAGGTTGGCAGGCTGACCGGGTCGGCTTGCTCGGACGTTTTGACGTAAGGTGCAGGCACGTCAATCTTCACTGGGCCTTCGCTGGCAGGAGGGTGGTTCCTTGGACGGTGAGCCACCGGAGCGGCGACTGCGGGCGGTCGCCCCGCGGCGGGCCGAAGACCGCCGACGCGAGGACCTCACCGACGTGTTCCGCCTGGCCTGGGAGCACGGCGTCAACGGCCAGGCCCAGGTCATCAAGGGCATGCAGCAGATCATCCACTCCTACATCCTGCTCCAGGACAAGGAGGCGCTGAGCGAGGCCGTCGCCAACGTGCGCTGGCTGATCGCGGCCGGCATCCGTGACTTCCAGGCGATGCTGGAGGAGCTGGGCAAGCTCCAGACCGGTCTACCCCGCGACGCCCCAGCACCCGACGAGTCCACCCAGGACGACGACTAGGCTGCCTTTTCGGGGCACCCTCCCGGTAGGGGTCTTAGGGGCGAGACGCACGCGGACCCATATCTGATCTGGGAACGCCGTCCGGGTCAGCTAGTGGGCAGGCTGGGTGGGGCCAGGGTCACCTGGGCCTCCTCGACCAGCGGGCGCCAGCGAGCGATGCGGTCTCGGGCCCACAGCAGAGACTGCTGGTCGCCACAGTGCTCGGCCCAGCCGGCAAGGCAGGCTTCGACCTGGGGGCGGCTCCACAGCACCCCGAGGACCTCGACGGGGTCCTTGTCCTGGTCCGGCTCCGACAGCTCCATGGCGTACAGCTCGCCGGTGGTTGGGACCCAGGCGAGTCGATACGTGGGGACTGGGGCGAACTCTCGCCACAGGCTGCCGTAGGGCACCTCGGGTGCGGCGGCTCGCTGGGGATCGGAGGCGTAGAACTCCTTCAGCGTCAGTTCCTTCTGCACCGTTCAGCCACCTCCGCAGGCTCCATGGCTTGTCGTATGTGCAGGTGCTAGCCGTCAGAAGGGAGATCGGTCGTGTCCGTCGATCGCTATAGGGGGGCGTGGCCGTGAAGGCCGAAGCATTCCATCACCACCTAACGTGCCCGGGGCGCGCCGCGTGCTAAACCTTCAACGCGTAGCAGGGGACGCTGGGAGGGGACGCCGTGGCCGCCAACCTCCGCAAGCTCAAGGAACTGCTGGAGCGATAGGACCACGCCCGGCCGACCACTCACACCTGCAGCCCGGTCTTGCTCCTGATCGTCGCCAGGGTGTTGTGGACCGCGCGCCCACCGGCGCGGCCGGCGTTAGGGGCTGAGGCGACGACGGCCGAACCGGCAGGCCCGATGACCTTCAGATGTCCGTTCGCGGTGCGCTCCACCTGCCCCCCTGCTCGCAGCACGGCGGCGACGATCTCCTTGGCTTCCTTGGACCGCCAGCGTTTCGGGGTTGGTTGTTTCTTCAGCGCCATAGCAGGTGACCTCAGCCTCTCGAGGACGCGTCCATACGGTATGCAAGGATGCAAGGGGGCAGGGGAGTTGGTCCCGCTCGGGTCCGTGACCGCGGCAGCCGTCACCCTTCCAGGCCAAGGGACCCCGTTCATCGTCGGCGCGCTGCGGCGCGGCGGGCGAGGTAGCGGCGCACCTTTTCGTCAGTTCCGCAGTCTTCCATGCTGCACCAACGGCGGCTGCGGTTCTTGCTCTCGTCGATGAACAACCACTGGCAGCCATCGCACCGCTTGACCCGCTGCAGCGGACCGCCGGTGAGCAGGGTGACTGCGGCGTGGACAATCGGCCGCAGGGGACTCGCCAGCTCGTCGTCATGGGTCCAGCTCCATACGAAGCCGCCATTGCCGCTGACGAGCTCGGCTCGGGCGAGCGCTTCGGACTCGTCGCTGCGCAACGCGGCGATGCACCGGTCGGGCGGTGGGTGGCCCATGGCGACCGCTCGGAACAGCTCGTAGAGGTAGCTGCGTTGCTGCACGGCGCGTTGGTAGGTGTCCTGGGCGTCGTCGGGGTTGCGGCGTGCCCGCCGGAGCAGGCGGTGCGCCTCCGCCTCGGTCAGTATCCCGACATCGTGCGCCCAGGTGATGAGGTCGTTGTAGTCATGCAGGGCCTCGTCGTCTGCGGACGGCCTGGGCTGGCCGCCTCGGGTGTTGATGAAGTCCAGGGCGAGGTGGCCACCGACGAGGCGTACCCGTTGGATGTCGTCAGGTGTTTCCATCAAACACCAGTTTAGTGGTT
>DATABK010000570.1:0-4879 GCA_036259695.1 Actinomycetes bacterium
GGCGGTGGCACGGCCGCACACGGACCGGGAGGACCGGGTCGCCGGTCAGGTGGCCACCACCACGGCCGCCGTCATCACGCGCGACCTGCGGGCCCAGGAGAAGGTGAGCGGCAAGCTCGGCTACGGCGAGACCCACGCGGTCAGCAACCGGCGCCAGGGCACGATCACCGGGCTACCCCACGAAGGGTCGGTGCTCCGGCGCGGCCAGACGGTGTACCGGGTCGACGGCAAGCCGGTCCAGTTGTTCTACGGCAGGTTGCCGGCCTGGCGACAGCTCCGGGTCGGGGTCGACGACGGCCCCGACGTGCGCCAGCTCGAGCAGAATCTGGTCGCCCTCGGCTACGACCCCAACCGGGCCGTCACCGTCGACGACCACTTCACCGCCGCCACCAGCGCCGCCGTAAAGCGCTGGCAGGAGGCCATCGGCCTGGAGCAGACGGGGACGGTGCGGCCCGGGGACGCCGTGTGGCAGCCCGGCCCGATCCGGGTCGGCAAGCTCAAGGCCAGCCTGGGCGACACCGCCGGCCCCGGCTCCCCTGTGCTGGACGCCACCCACACCTCCAGGCAGGTCACCATCGACTTGGACGCCAGTCGGCAGCCGTACGTGCACGTCGGCGACCGGGTCGACGTCGAGCTGCCCGGTGGGCGGAGCACCACCGGCCGGGTTGCCTCTGTCGGCAAGGTGGCCTCCGTCGCCGATACCGGCGACGGGTCAGGCGGCGACGGGTCACCGACCGTGAAGGTGACCGTGTCCCTAGACCATCCCAAGGCCACCGGCAGCCTTGACCAGGCGCCGGTCGACGCCTCCATCACCACCGAGGTGCGCAAGGGCGTGCTGGCGGTGCCGGTCAACGCCCTGCTCGCCCTGGCCGAGGGCGGCTACGCGGTCGAGGTCGATCGCGGCGGCCGACGTGAGCTGGTGGGCGTCACCCTCGGGCTGTTCGCCGACGGCCTGGTCGAGGTGAAGGGTCACGGCCTTGCCGCCGGCGACCGGGTGGTGGTGCCGCTATGACCCTCGTGCTAGAGCTGCGTGAGGTGACCAAGCGCTACCCCGGACCACCTGCCCTCGAGGTGCTCCGCGGGGTGAGCCTGACCGTCCAGGCCGGCGAGCTGCTGGCCATCGCTGGGCCCAGCGGGTCTGGCAAGTCGACCCTGCTGCACATCATGGGGACCCTGGACCGCCCCAGCACCGGCACCATCCGGGTCGCCGGGCAGGCGGTGGCCGACCTCTCCGACCGGGCCCTCTCGGCGTTGCGGGCCAGGCGCATCGGCTTCGTCTTCCAGCAGTTCTTCCTGATGGACGGCATGGATGCGCTCGACAACGTGGCCACCGGCCTGCTGTATGCGGGCGTCGCCCCGCGCGAACGGCGCCGGCTAGCCGCCGAGGCCCTCGGCCGGGTCGGGCTCGGCCACCGGCTTGGCCACCGGCCGGCGGAGCTGTCCGGGGGCGAACGCCAGCGGGTGGCGATCGCCAGGGCGCTGGTCGCCCGCCCGGCGATCATGCTCGCCGACGAGCCGACCGGCAACCTCGACTCGGCCACCGGGGCCGAGGTGCTCGCCCTGCTCGAGGAGTTGCACAGCCAGGGGGCGACGATCGCGGTTGTCACCCACGACCCGGCGATCGCCGGCCGCCTCCCCCGGCGGATCGACCTCCGGGACGGGCGGGTAGAGCGGGACACTACACACGTCGGGGTGAGGACATGACAACGACGATGCCCACCACCAGCCAGCTGCACCCACGGGACCTGGTCGGGGTGGCCGCCATCGGCCTGCGCACCCGCCGGCTCCGGGCGGCCCTGTCGGCCCTGGGAATCGCCATCGGCATCGCGGCCATGGTGGCCGTGCTCGGCATCTCCCAGTCCAGCCGGGCCGACCTGCTCGCCCAGCTCGATGCGCTCGGCACCAACCTGCTCACGGTCACGCCAGGGGAGACGTTCCTGGGCGAGGACGCCAAGCTGCCCAAGGCCGCACCGGGCATGATCCGCAGGATCGGCCCGGTGGAGCGGGTGGCCGCGACCGCCGCCGTCGACGCCACCGTCCGCCGCACCGACAAAATCCCGGCGGCCGAGACCGGCGGGATCAGCGTGCTGGCGGCCGACCCCCATCTCCTCGCCACCCTCGGCGGGACAGTGGCCGACGGGTCCTTCCTGAACCGGGCCACGGCCCGCTACCCGGCCGTGGTGCTCGGGGCCAAGGCGGCCGAGCGGCTCGGCATCGGCCGGGCTGGCGGGCAGGTGTATCTCGGTAACCGGTGGTTCACCGTGGTCGGCATCCTGCGGCCGGTGACGCTAGCCGCAGAGATCGACCGCTCGGCCCTGGTCGGCTTCCCGATCGCCGAGGCGCTGCTGGGCTCCGACGGATCCCCGGGCACGGTGTACGCCCGCGCCGACCCCGACCAGGTAGAGGCGGTCCGGCAGGTGCTCGCCGCCACCGCCAACCCGGAGAACCCCAACGAGGTCAGGGTCAGCCGCCCCTCGGACGCGCTGGCGGCCCGGGCGGCGGCCAAGACCGCGTTCACCTCGCTGCTGCTCGGCCTTGGGGCCGTGGCCCTGCTGGTCGGCGGGGTCGGGATCGCCAACGTCATGGTCATCTCGGTGCTGGAGCGGCGCTCGGAGATCGGCCTACGGCGTGCCCTCGGGGCGACCAGAGGGCACGTCCGCATCCAGTTCCTGGCCGAGTCGCTGCTGCTCGGCCTGGTCGGCGGGGTGGCCGGGCTGGTCCTGGGCACCGCCGTGACCGCCGCCTACGCGGCTGGTCGCGGCTGGACGGTGGTCATCCCGCCCCCGGCCCTGACCAGCGGGCTGTTGGCCGCGCTCGCCATCGGAGCGGTGGCAGGCCTGTACCCGGCCGCCCGGGCCGCGCGCCTCGCCCCGACCGACGCCCTGCGCTCGACCTGACGGGTGGATCGGCGGATCGCGGCCATGGGCCGTAGGGCCGCGATGACCGACCTGGTCAAAAGGCGCTGAACGGCCCGTCGGGCAAGATCACCACCGAGGAGCTGACCGAGCTCAATAAGCTGGTCGACATCGACAAGCAGGACCCCGGAGAAGGTCGCCACCGATTGGCTGAAGTCCCCGGGCCTGGCCTGGCCTTCCACCCGGCGGCCCCTTCGGGAGCGCCGGACAGTTCGAGGAGCTGGGACCGAGCGGCAAGAGGCCTGGAGGCGCAAACGAATCATCGGCGAGCTGCCGGGAGCCGGCGACGCGCCTGAGTGAGCTGCTCGGCGGCCAAGTGGTCGATGAGGCCGGCAGGAGCCCCGGCGCGTCCACGACGTCCGCCTGGTCCAGGGCGGTCCCCTCGTCGGCGGATTCGGCGCCAGCCGACGCGTGGCCGGCTGATCGTCGGCCAGCGCGCCATCGGCGTCCGATTGGGCTACGAGCGAGGCAAGATGCGCAGGCCAATGCCCGGTCAGCTGCTGGCCGGCTGGCTCCACTACGACGGCCGCTACGTAATGGAACCGCATCCGCACGTCGAGCCGGACCGCATCCTGATCTCCGGCTCCAGCAACGACCTCCAGAACCCGAACCCTCCCGGTAGCTGGCGGCCCATGAACACCCATCAGCTCACCCTCGACACAACGACTCGACAGCTCAGCACCCAAGTTCCCCTAGAGTCCGTCGCTCCAGCCAGCAGTAACCGCCATAACGGATGAAGCTTCGCCGTTCGCTCTACCCTCGACCCGTATCGTCTGAGGACAGCCAGTGCACCGGAGGTGCGTTGGGGCGACCCTGGGGGATGGTGATGCTGACGTTCGACTCCCATCTCGGCCAGCAATTCGCCAGCAACGAGGCCTCACATCGCCTCGGGCTGCACCGAGTGGCTTTTATGTCATCCGTGTGCTGACCAGCGCTGACGGACGGCAACGGGTAGGTGCGCACTGAGGCATGAGCGGCTGGCTCAAGAGGGAGCACCATGACCAGGAGGGTCGGCCTCCAGGTCGTCTCCCCGCAGCCGCTGATTCGGCCGGGACACACATCGTCCCCTCGGTCGCATGCTTGGCCCCGCTCGGCCCGTGACCAAATCTGAAGAACGTCAGAGGGCGGCCCGCCTGGGCCGCCCTCTTTGGGCCGGGCTTAGCGCCGGGCGTGGCGTCCCCGGTACCGGGTGGCCGCGACCGCCAGTAGGCCTAGAGCAAGCAGGACGGTACCCGCCGGCAACAGGGTGTCGTTGGGGCCGGTGAATGGCAGGTCGCCGTTTCCGCCGCCGGTGTCACCGCCGCCGGTTGCAGTCCCCACGGGGGTCTCGTCGCGGGCCGAACCCTCCGGGTAGTTGAGGTAGTTCTCGCAGGCGAGGCCGTCGTCGTCGGCGTCGAGCCGGTCGGGGTCCGACGGGTCCTGCCGCAGGTGCGCCTGGGCGGCGGCCTGGGAGGGGAAGTCGGCGCAGTTCTGGTCGTCTTGGGCAGAGGCCGGGGTTGCCCACAGGGCCAGCACGACGGCGGCTGTGAGCAGGACGATGGTTCTGCGCATTGTGCGCCCCCCAATCCTGGAGATGGATGAGGCGGGCACTTTGGCAGGAGTACGCGAGGAAGTCAAACTCCACAAACTACTTGTATCTGCCGTAGTCGAAGGTACGCCGTCCACAGGATGAAAAACGCTGAGTGGCCCAACGCCGTTTCAGCAGCTACGACGTCCTAGGAGTTGCAGGAGTCGCCAGCGGCCACCGGGGCAGCAGCCCGTCGCTCTTCACCGTTGCCTTCTAACGCCATCACGCCGAGCCTCAGTTCGCGACGACGATCACGACCAGGGCCACGCATAGGCAGGACCGGTGGCCAACTCGAGGCTTCCTTTCCCATATGACGCTTGGGGGTGTCCAGCTGACTGGACCCGGACCACTCAGCATCGACGGGTGCTTAGACTGCTCGAACTTCGGCGAGCCGCTT
>DATABK010000571.1:0-2025 GCA_036259695.1 Actinomycetes bacterium
CGGGGCGGCCATCGCCTTTGCGCAGGGGCTGCTCGGGGTGTGGTTCATCACCGGGATGTGGCTGCGGCCCGCCGGGCTGGTGACGTTGCTGCTGGGGCCGCTGGCGGCGCTGCTGGCCGGGCCGGTGGCCATGCTGGAGGCCATCGACCTGCTCGGCATCGCCCTGTTCCTGGTCGTGCTGCCGCCCAGCCGCGACCGCTACGGGGCCGTGGAGCCGCCCGCGGAGACGGCTGCCCTGGCCATCTTCGCCCTGCGCGTCTGCGCCGGGCTGGCCCTGGTGGTGCTGGCCTTCAGCGAGAAGTTCGCCAACCCGGCCCTGGCCCGGGAGTTCATCGGCAACTACCCCGCCTTCGACCTGTTCGACCTGCTCGGCATCCCCCTCAGCGGCGACGCCTTCATCCGGCTGGCCGGGGCGGTCGAGCTGCTGTTCGGGCTGCTGCTGATCTCCGGGCGCCTGCCCCAGGTGGCGGTCATCGTCGCCGGCATCCCCTTCAACGCGACCCTGTTCTTCCTGGGCCGGACCGAGCTGATTGGTCACCTGCCGGTCTACGGGGTGATGCTCGCCCTGCTGGTGTACGGCTCCTCGCGCCGCTACGCCGACGTCGTCCCGGCCTGGCCCAGGCTGTCGCGCCGAGCCCTCAGCGGCCGGACGCCCGTTCGGGCGTAGCCCGCCAGACCCGGCCGACGCGCGGGTGCTCGATCTCGGCGGCCACGGCGTTGGCCAGCTCGGCCCCGAAATGGCGCTCGACCAGCCACAGGGCCATGTCGATGCCCGAGGTGACCCCGCCGGCGGTGACCAGGTCGCCGTCGTCGACCACCCTGGCCTCGACCACCTCGGCCCCGGCGGCTCGGAGATCGTCGATGGCGCCGTGGTGGGTGACGGCCGGGCGGCCCCGGGTGAGGCCGGCCGCGGTGGCCAGCATGGCCCCGGTGCAGACGGTCGCGACCACCGCCCCCGTCTCGTGGGCGGCGGCGATGGCCGCCGGCAGCTCGCCCCGCTCGGCCTCGGCCCACGCCCCGGAGGCGCCGCGGTCGTTCCAGCCGCCGCCCGGCACCACCACCAGGTCGGTCCCGTCCGGGTCGAGCGGGCCGTCGGTCCCGACCCGGAGGCCGTGGGAGCCGGTGACCTCGGCCGCCCCGTCGAGCGTGACCAGGTCCACCTGGAGGTCGGCATCGCCCATGCTGGCGGCGTTGCGCAGCACCTCCAGGGGGCCGATGGCGTCCAGCTCGTCGAATCCCTCGAAGACGACCACGGCGATGCGCATCCGGCGTTCCTTTCAGGCTGGACTTCAGGCCGAGCGGCGTGATAGCACTGGACTTAGCACTCGACTATCTTGAGTGCTAACATCCGGGATTGCCAGACCGGAGACAAGCTCCCAGGCAAGCCATCCGAACAGGGGAGGTAGCCGCACAATGCCCAAGATCATCGCCTTCGAGGAGGACGCTCGGCGTGCCCTCGAGCGGGGGATGAACCAGCTCGCCGACGCGGTGAGGGTGACGCTGGGTCCCAAGGGCCGCAACGTCGTCCTGGAGAAGAAGTGGGGCGCGCCCACCATCACCAACGACGGCGTGTCCATCGCCAACGAGATCGAGCTCGAGGACCCGTGGGAGAAGATCGGGGCCGAGCTCGTCAAGCAGGTCGCCAAGAAGACCGACGAGATCGCCGGGGACGGCACCACCACCGCCACCGTGCTCGCCCAGGCCCTGGTCCGCGAGGGCCTGCGCAACGTGGCCGCCGGGGCCAACCCGATGGGCCTCAAGCGGGGCATCGAGAAGGCCACCGAGCTGGCCGTCGAGGCCATCAAGAACCAGGCCAAGGACATCGAGACCCGCGACGAGATCGCCCACACGGCCAGCGTCTCGGCCGGCGACCCCGAGATCGGCGAGGTCATCGCCAAGGCGATGGACGTCGTCGGCAAGGAGGGCGTCATCACCGTCGAGGAGTCGAACACCTTCGGGATCGAGCTCGAGACGGTCGAGGGCATGCGCTTCGACAAGGGCTACATCTCGCCCTACTTCGTCACC
>DATABK010000572.1:0-1941 GCA_036259695.1 Actinomycetes bacterium
TCGGCCTCGGCCGCCTCAGGCCGAGCGGTCCGCGCCCGGTCGCTCCTGGCCGTCTCCGCTCGGGCGGCGGCCTCCATCCGGGCGGTCTCGACCCGCATCGCCTCGGCGCGCAGGGCCTCGGCCCGTTCGGCGTCGGTCCTGGCCCCGTCGGGGTCGGGGAGCCGGGTGGCGCCGGCACCGGTGAGGGTGCCGGCACCGTTCCCGGTGGGCTCGGCGGCCCGGCCGTTGGGCTGCTGGGCGGCGTGACGGCGCAGGGGCAGGTGGTCGCCCCGGACGCTGTCCTCGAACCAGTCGGAGCGGGCCGCCTCGAAGATGGGAAGGTGCTCGCCGCCCTCGTCGGCCGCCGGCTCGACCGGCTTGGTGGAGGCGACGAGCTCGGCCGGGCCGCCACGCCGGTTCGGCGCCTCGATCGCCTCGGGCATCGGTGCCCGCACGGCCACCGTCGGCGGCAGCAGGACCAGCGCGGTGATGCCCCCGTACCAGGAGTGCCGCAGCTGCACCTTGATGTTGTAGCGCTGGGCCAGCCGGGCGACCACGTACAGCCCGAGCATGCGAGAGAGGGCGAAGTCGATCATCGGCGGGTTGGCCAGCCGCTCGTTGGCCTCGACCAGCTCGTCGTCGCTCATGCCGAGGCCGCGGTCCTCGATCTCGAGCACGTAGCCGTTGCTGACCTGCTGGCCGGCCACCTGCACCTTGGTCCCGGGAGGCGAGAACGAGGTGGCGTTCTCGATCAGCTCGGCCAGGAGGTGGACGACGTCGCTGACCGCCTGGCCGGCCACCCCGATGTCGTCGATCGGCAGCAGCTCGACCCGGTTGTAGTCCTCGACCTCGGCCAGGGCGGCCCTGACCACGTCGACCAGCGGCACCGGCTGGCTCCAGCGGCGGGCCGGCTCGGCCCCCGAGAGGACGATCAGGTCCTCGGCGTTGCGGCGCATCCTGGTCGCCAGGTGGTCGAGCTTGAAGAGGTTCTCGAGCGCGTCGGGGTCGGCCTCGGTGCGCTCCAGGTCGTCGATCAGCTCCAGCTGGCGGTCGATCAGGCTCTGGCTGCGCCGGGCCAGGTTGAGGAACATGTCGCCGATCGACTTGCGCAGGGCGGCCTGCTCGGTGGCGACCTGGATAGCCACCCGGTGGACCGAGTTGAAGGCGGCCGACACCTGGCCGATCTCGTCGTTGGAGGCCACCGGGACCGGTTCAGGGACGACGTCGAGGTCGCGCGGGTCCTTGGTGTGGTGGAGCCGGTCGACCAGGCCGGGCAGCCGCTCGTCGGCGACGTCGTTGGCGCTCCTGGTCAGCGTCCGCAGCGGCCCGACGATGGAGCGGACCAGCCACAGCGACAGGCCGACGGTGAGCCACAGCACCAGGGTCAGGACGATGGTGTAGAGGAGCGCCTGTCGGCGGGCGGTCGACTGGGCGGCGTCGCTGGCCGCCGAGACGTCGTCGGCCAACTGGCCCTCGACGGTCCGCAGGAGGTCGAGCTTGGCCGTCATGTAGGTGAACCACTGCCTGGGGTCGAGCTCGACCGGCTGGCTCGGGTCACCGGCCAGGACCTTGTCCCGCAGCTCCTCGACCCGGGTGATGTCCGGGCTCTGGAGGGTCCGGTCGAGGAAGGCCCGCTGCTCGGGCGTTGCCGTGGCCTCGAACTGGGTCCGCCAGGCGTCCTGGGCGCCGACGATCGGGGCCAGCTCGCGGAAGTCGTCGGTGTCGAACTTCCCGGCCGAGGCGACCGCGTACAGGCGGCCCCGCTCCAGGCTGGTCGCCTCCTTGAGCCGGGCCAGGGACACGAAGGCGCCGACGTTGCGGATCAGCTCCCGGTCGTCGGTCTGGCTGGCGATCTCGAGGTTGACGGCCAGCAGGTGGCCGATGACGCCCGAGTAGTAGTCGAGCGTCCGCTGGACGGTGGTGGCGTCGTCGTTCTCGATCTGGCCGCGCTGCTGGCCGAGC
>DATABK010000573.1:0-10929 GCA_036259695.1 Actinomycetes bacterium
GCCGCCGAGGAAGCGGTCGGCCAGGTCGGCGGCGCCGTGCTCCTCCAGCACCGCAAGCACCGCCTGGCGCCGCAGCGGGCGGTTGCAGGCGGCGACGTCCAGGGCCACGTCGTCGCGGATCGCCATCAGCTCGCGGTTCAGCTCGTAGACGGCCCGCTGGGTCACCAGCGCCTCGACCACCCACGGGCCGAGCAGCCGCGCCACCCCGGCGGGGTCGGCGAGCGCGGCCTCCACGTCGCCGTAGGCGGCCAGCAGCCTGGCGGCGGTCACCGCCCCGATGCCGCGCACGCCGGGCAGGCAGTCGCTGGCGTCCCCCCGCAGGGCGGCGAACGCCGGGTAGGCGGCCGGGCCGACCCCGTAGCGGGCCCGCAGCCAGCTCGGCGAGACCTGCTCCATGCGGCCGCCGGTGACCAGGTAGAAGACCTGGACGGTGGGGGCGACGAGGGCGAACGCGTCCTGGTCGCCGGTGGCCAGGGCGGCCGCGACCCCGCGCCGCCGGGCCAGGGCGGCCGCCGACCCCAGCACGTCGTCGGCCTCCAGCCCGGCCGGGACAGCCACGCAGAAGCCGAGCTGGCGCAACAGGTCCGGCAGCTCGTCCAGGAGGTCGACCAGGGCGTCCTCCTTGGGCGGGCGGGCCGACTTGTAGCCGGGATGGCGGTCCCGGCGCAGCGACCGGATGGGGTCGTCGAACCCGACCACGCAGGCGCTCGGCCGGGTGGCGGCGCCGATCCGGGCCAGCATGGCCAGGACCCGCTGGCGGGCCTCCCCCGGCGGCCCCTCGGCCCCGCCGACCGCGTGGTAGGCGCGGTGGGCCAGCCCGTTGCCGTCGACGGCCAGCAGCACCGGCACCGGCCGGCGCGAGCCGCGGCCCTGGCCCCGTCGCTGGGACGCCTCCCGCCGCCGGGCCGGGCCGGGCGGCTGGGCACCCTCGGCCGGCTCGTCGAGCACGAACAGCTGGGGGGCGTCGGCGGCGGGTATGGGAGGCATGCGACAACGATCACCCTCGGACGCCAAGCGCGCAAGGTGCCGGTTCTTCGGTCCTGGGGACCGGCCTTGGTAGATTGTGGCGATGGTTGGCAGCGTCCAGGTGGAATCCGGTCGGCGCCGCCGGCGACGCCGCCAGGACTCCGAGCAGGAGATCCTGGAGGCGGCCGGGCGGCTGCTGGCCGAGCGGCCGTTCCGGGAGCTGACCGTCGACGACCTGATGGCCGCGACCAGCCAGTCCCGCACCGCCTTCTACCGCCATTTCACCGACCGCCAGGACCTGCTCGTCCGCCTCATCCGCGACCTCAACGAGGAGATGTGGGAGATGAGCGCCGGCTGGCTCCGGGGCAGCGGCGACCCCCTGGTCGAGGGCCGCGAGGCCCTGGAGCGCCTGGCCGACGTGTACGCCACCCACGGCCCCCTGCTCCGGGCCATCGCCGAGGCGGCCAGCCACGACGCCGACGTCGAGGGCGTCTACCGCAACCTGGTCCAGGGCTTCGTCGACGCCACCGCGGCCCGGATCCGCCGCGACGCCGCCGCCGGCCGGACCAGCCTGGCCCACCCCGACCATGTGGCCGCCGCCCTGGTCTGGATGACCGAGCGCCACCTGGCCGCCACCTTCGGCCGGGTCGGGGCCACCGACGCCGACCGGGCGGTCGCTCTGGAGACGCTGTTCACCATCTGGATGCGGACCCTGTACAGCCCCGACCCGACGGTCGAGAAGGGCTAGGGCCCGGCGGCGATGCGGGCGGTCACCATCGTCGACGGCCGGCTGGTGGTGGCCGAACGACCCGACCCGGAGCCGGGAGCGGGCGAGCTGCTGGTCCAGGTGCGGGCGGCCGGGATCAACGGCGCCGACCTGCACCAGGTCAAGGGCCGCTACCCGGCCCCGCCGGGCAGCCCGGCCGACATCTGTGGCCTGGAGCTGGCCGGCGAGGTCGCCGCGACCGGGCCGGGCACCCTGCGCTTCCGGCCCGGCGACCGGGTCATGGCCGTGGTCGGCGGCGGCGGGCAGGCCGAGCTGGCCGTCCTCCACGAGCGGCTGGCGATGCCGGTCCCCGACGGGATCGGCTGGCCCGAGGCCGGCGGCTTCCCCGAGGTCGTCACCACCGCCCACGACGCCCTGTTCACCCAGGCCGGCCTCGGCCTCGGGGATCGGCTGCTGGTGCACGGCGCCGCCGGCGGGGTCGGCACGGCCGCCGTCCAGCTGGCGCACCGCGCCGGGGCCCGGGTCGTGGCCAGCGTCCGCAACCCCGGCCATCACCAGGCCGTGGCCCAGCTCGGGGCCGCCGTGGTCGCCGACCCGGCCGGGGCCTTCGACCACGGCCCCTTCGACGTGATCCTGGAGCTGGTCGGCGCCCCCAACCTCCCGGCCAACCTGGACGCCCTGGCCACCGGCGGCCGCCTGCTGGTGATCGGGGTCGGGGCCGGCGCCACCGTCCAGCTCGACCTGCGCAAGCTGATGGGCCGCCGGGCCCGCATCCTCGCCTCCAACCTGCGCTCGCGTTCGCTGGAGGAGAAGGCCGACGCGGCCCGCCGGGTCGAGCACCAGGCCCTGCCCCTGCTCGCCGACGGCCGCCTCCGCATCCCGCTGGCCGCCACCTTCCCCCTGGAGCAGGCCCAGGAGGCTTACGATCGCTTCGCCGCCGGGGGCAAGCTCGGCAAGCTGGTCCTGACCACCTGAGGGGGCGCCGTGGCCGAGGTCGGCGAGATCCTGGAGGCGGCCAGGGACGCCCACCGCCGCCACGACTGGGCCGGCGCCCGCGAGGGCTTCACGGCCGCCCGGGCCGCCGGCGAGCTGGCCGCCGCCGACCTGGAGGCCCTGGCCGACGCCGCCTGGTGGCTGGGCGAGACCGAGGAGGCGTCGGCCGTGCTCGAGGTGGCCTACCGGCGCCACCTGGACGAGGGCCGGCCCGGCGGGGCGGCCATGGCCGCCATCGGGGTCGCGGTCATCCACCTGCTGCGCGGCGACGGCGTGGTCGGGTCGGGCTGGCTGGGCCGGGCCCAGCGGCTGGTCCGCGACCAGCCGGAGGGCGTCGAGCACGGCTACCTGCTGTACCTGGAGCTGGAGGGTGCCCTGGGCGGCGAGGAGCCCGCCGCCGTGGTCGAGACCGCCCGGCGGGTCCGGGAGATCGGCCGCCGCCACGCCGACCCCAACCTGGCCGCCGCCGGCGACCTGTTCGAGGGCCGGGTGCTGGTCCGGCAGGGCCGGATGGCCGAGGGGATGGCCCTGCTCGACGAGGCCATGCTGGCCGTGCTGTCCGGGGAGCTGGCCCCGGAGTATGCCGGCAACATCTACTGCCACCTGATGGCCGCCTTCGCCGAGCTGGCCGACGTCCGGCGGGCGGCCGAGTGGACCGAGGCCACCGCCCGCTGGCTGGCCACCCTGCCCGCGGCCGTGCTGTTCACCGGCGTCTGCCGGGTCCACCGCTCCCAGGTCCTCCAGCGCAAGGGGGCCTGGGCCCAGGCCGAGCGGGAGGCCGCCCTGGTCTGCCGGGACCTGGCCGACCTGCACGTCGCCGGCGCCGCCGAGGGCCATTACCAGCTGGGGGAGCTGCGCCGCCTGCGCGGCGACCTGGACGGGGCCGAGGCCGCCTACCTCCAGGCCCATGCCCTGGGCCGCGACCCCCAGCCGGGCCTGGCCCTGCTCCGCCTGGCCCAGGGCCGGACGTCCACCGCGGCCGCCTCCATCCGGGCCGCCCTGACCGCCGTGACGCACGACCGGCTGGCCCGGGCCTGGCTCTGCGCCGCCCAGGTCGAGGTCGCCCTGGCCGCCGGCGACCTCGAGACGGCCGGGCGGGCCGGCGACGAGCTCGGCCGGACCGCCTTCACCTACGGCAGCTCGGGCCTGGAGGCGGCGGCCCTGCAGGCCAGGGGGGCGGTCCTGCTCGCCGGCGGGCGGCCCGAGGCGGCCCTGCCGACCCTGCGGGCGGCCTGCCGGCGCTGGCAGGAGCTGGACGCCCCGTATGACGCCGCCCGGGTCCGGCTGCTCCTGTCGCGGACCTACCGGGCGCTGGGTGACGCCGACGCCGCCGGCCGGGAGCTGGACGCGGCCGGGGCGGTGTTCGAGCGCCTGGGTGCCACCCCGGACGTGGAGCGGGTGGCGGCGCTGCGCGGGCGGCCGTCCCTGCCGGCCGGCCTCACCGGCCGCGAGGCCGAGGTCCTGGCCCTGGTCGCCGCCGGCCGGACCAACCGCGAGATCGCCGAGGCGCTGGTCCTCAGCCACAAGACCGTGGCCCGGCACCTGTCGAACATCTTCACCAAGCTGGAGGTGACCTCCCGCACCCAGGCCGCCGCCTACGCCTTCGAGCACGGCCTGGCCGCCCCGGAGCGTGGGTGAAACGACCCATCGGCCGGTCGCGGGTTGCGCACCCTGCCCGATGCCAGCCAGAACCGCTGTTCCTAGGGTACGGCCAGGGAGCCGTTCGAGTTGGGAGGCGGGAGCGATGACGCAGGGCACAGTGGCCGACGGCCTGGATCGTGGCCGGGACGACGAAGCCGCCAAGCTGCCGGGGATGCTCGACCCGGGCCAGGCTGAGGACGCCGCCAGCGCGGCGGAGACGCTCGACCCGGCGGCCGTCGAGGCCTTTGCCTGGCGGCTGTTCGAGCTCTACACCGGCGGGCTGCTAACCTTCCTGGTCGACATCGGGCACCGGACCGGGCTGTTCGCGGCGGCCGCGGCCGGGCCCGCGACCAGCGCCGAGCTGGCCGGACGGGCCGACCTCCAGGAGCGGTATGTCCGGGAGTGGCTGGGCGCGATGGTGACCGGCGGCATCTTCGAGCACGACCCGGCCGATGGGACCTACCGGCTCCCGGCCGAGCACGCCGCCTGCCTCACCGGCCCCGGCTCGGCCAATCTGGCCCCGCTCAGCCGCCTCGACACCCACCTGGCCAAGCACGTCGACGCGGTCGCCCGGGCCTTCCGGGAGGGCGGCGGCGTCCCCTACAGCGAGTTCCGCCCCGAGTTCACCGACGTGATGGACGCCATGGGCCGCGGCGTCTTCGACGAGCTGCTGGTGGATGCGCTGGTGCCGCTGGTCCCAGGGCTGGCCGGGCGGCTGGCGGCCGGCGCCCGGGTGGCCGACGTCGGCTGCGGCAGCGGCCACGCGGTCGTGCTGCTGGCCGGCGCCTACCCGCGCTCGACGTTCGTCGGCTACGACCTGGCCGGCGACGCCATCGCCCGGGCCCGCTCCGAGGCGGCCGGGCTGGCCAACGCCCGGTTCGAGGTCCGTGACGCCGCCCGCCTGACCACCGACGAGCCCTTCGACGTCGTGTTCGTGTTCGACGCCGTCCACGACCAGGTCGCCCCGGCCGCGGTCCTGGAGCGGATCTGGGCCGCCCTGGCTCCTGGCGGGACCTTCGTCATGGTCGAGCCGCGGGCCTCCAGCGACCTGGCCGGGAACCTCACCAACCCGGTGGCGCCGCTGCTGTATGCGGTCAGCACCCTCCATTGCCTGACCGTGTCGCTGGCCGGCGGCGGCGCCGGCCTGGGCGCGGCCTGGGGCGAGGAGCTGGCCCGGGCCATGCTGGCCGAGGCCGGCTTCGTCGACGTCACCGTCCACGAGGCCCCGGGCGACCCGGTCAACGCCGTGTTCGTGGCCACCAAGCCCGGGGCCTGACGCCTCGGCTCAGGCCGTGGCCGCCGGCCCGGCCAACCTCGCCTCGACCTGGACGCCGACCTGGCGCTTGAGCCGGCCGAGGATGGCCGAGATGCCGCGCAGGCGCAGGGGCGAGATCACCCGGTCCAGGCCGAGGGCGGTGTAGAAGCCGTTGGGCACGGCCAGGACCTCGGCCGCGGTGGCCCCGTTGAGGCCCTCGGACAGGATCCCGGCGAAGCCGCGGGTGGTCGGCGCCTCCGGCGGGGCGTCGAAGTAGATGGCGACCCGGTCATCCTCGCCCAGCTCGGTGGCCAGGAAGAACGGCGTCTGGCACTCCGGCACCTGCTCCATGGCGTCGCGGTGGCCGGCCAGCCGCTCGGGCAGCGGCGGCACCCGCCGCGAGTAGTCGAGCAGCGCCTCCAGGCGCAGCTCGGCCGGGAGGTCGGCGAACTCCTCGACGATCTCGGCGAGCCGGGCCGGCATGGCCATGGGCTAGCCGACCGCCTTGAGCCGGGGGTCGGGGCCGGGCTCGCTGGAGCGCTCGATCGGCACCCGCACCGAGTTGCCCCACTCGACCCAGGAGCCGTCGTAGTTGCGCACCCGCGGGTAGCCGAGCAGGTGGCTGAGCACGAACCAGGTGTGGCTGGAGCGCTCGCCGATGCGGCAGTAGGCGACGATGTCGTCGTCGGCGGTGAGGCCGAGCTCGCCCTCGTAGATGGCCCGCAGCTCCTCGGCCGACTTGAAGGTGCCGTCCTCGTTGGCGGCCCGCTTCCAGGGCACGTTGGCCGCGCCGGGGATGTGGCCGCCGCGCAGCGCCCCCTCCTGGGGGTAGTCGGGCATGGCCAGGAGCTCGCCCGAGTACTCGCCGGGCGAGCGCACGTCGACCAGCCGCCCGCCCCCGCGGACGTGCTCCAGGACCTGCTCGCGGAAGGCGCGGATGGTGGCGTCGTCCCGCTCCACCACCGGGTAGTCGGTGGCCGGCCGCCGGGGGACCTCGGTGGTCAGGGGGCGGCCCTCGGCCACCCAGGCCTGGCGGCCGCCGTCGAGCAGGCGCACGTCCGGGTGGCCGAACAGGGTCGACACCCAGAGGGCGTAGGCGGCCCACCAGTTGAAGTTGTCGCCGTAGAACACGATCGTGGTGTCGCGGGAGATGCCCTTGGACGACATCAGCCGGGCGAAGCCCTCGCCGCTGACATAGTCCCGCTCGACCGGGTCGTTGAGGTCCAGGTGCCAGTCGATCTTGACCGCCCCCGGGATGTGCCCGGTCTCGTACAGCAGCACGTCCTCGTCGGACTCGGCCACGACCAGGTTGGGGTCGTCCAGGTGGTCGGCCAGCCAGGCCGTGGTCACCAGGCGCTCCGGGTGGGCGTATTCGCCGAGCTTGGGGGCCGGGTCGAGCTCCGCCGCAGTGGTCACGGGTCCTCCTCGGATGGCGGTGGTGGCCTTGGGCCACATGTCGGCTCCCACCATAGCGCCGTCACGTGAGAACCTTCGCCCGACAAGATGGAGGACGCCATATGCGCCTGAGCAGCTTCGCCGGAACCGACGTCGGGCGGACCAGGTCCGGCAACGAGGACAGCTACTTCTGCGGCCGGACGGTGTTCGCGGTCGCCGACGGCCTCGGCGGCCACCAGGGCGGCGAGGTCGCCTCGGCGGCGGCGGTGGAGCCGCTGGCCGCCCTCGACGGCCACCAGTTCGCCACCCCCGCCGAGGCGGCCGAGGCCCTGGCCGGTGCCATCACCGAGGCCAACTCGGCCATCGGTGACCAGGCCGCCGGCAACCCCAGCCTGTGGGGCATGGGCACCACCGTGACCGCCGCCGCCCTCGCCGGCGACCACCTCCAGCTCGCCCACGTCGGCGACAGCCGCGCCTACCTCCTGCGCGACGGGTCCTTCGACCAGCTCACCACCGACCACACCGTCGTCGGCGAGCTCGTCCGCCGCGGCCGCCTCACCCCCGCCGAGGCCGCCGTCCACCCCGAACGAAGCATCCTGACCCGTGCCGTCGGCCTCGACCCCCGCATCCCCGTCGACACCCCGGACCCCGTGGATCTGCGCCCCGGCGACCAGATCCTCCTCTGCTCCGACGGCCTCACCGAAGCGGTCCCCGACCCCGACATCGCCGATGTGCTGTCGGGGGAGCCCGACGGGGACGCCGCCTGCCGAACCCTCATCGGCACCGCCAACGACAACGGCGGCCCCGACAACATCACCGTCGTCCTCCTCCGGGTCGAGTGACGGCACCCGGCGGGGTGGTGGTTCGGCCTGGTCGGCGGGAGGAGATCCCGGTGGTGCTGGGGTTGTGGCGTGAGGCCGGGTCGGTCCCGGGCGTCAGCGACGACCCGGCCAGCCTTCAACGGCTCCTGGAGACGAGCGAGGACGCCCTGCTCGTCGCCGAGGCCGACGGCCGGCTGGTCGGCACCATCATCGCCGGGTGGGACGGCTGGCGGGCCAACCTCTACCGGCTGGCCGTGCTCCCGTCCGCCCGGCGCCGCGGCATCGCCCTGCGCCTGGTCGCCGAGGCCGAGCACCGCCTCGCCGCCAAGGGCGCCCGCCGCCTCAGCGCCATCGTGATGTCCGAGCACGACCCGGCCGTCGCCCTCTGGCTCGCCGCCGGCTACACCCATGACACCCGGGTCGGCCGCTACGTCCGCACCCTCCCCTGAGCAGGGCTGTGGAAACCCGCCGCCGCCTTCCCGGTCGCTCGGCTACCCTCCCAACCGGGGGTCCCGCCATCGGTGGGGGTCACGGCGACGTGCTCGCACATCGCCCTGGGCCGCGGCAGCGTGCTCAGACCCGCCGGAGGACGGTCACCACTTTCCCCAGGATTCGACCCTCCGGACCGAACGGGATGGGCTTGTACTGCTTGTTGGCGGGGAGCAGGCGGATCCTGTCTCCCTTGCGGGAGAAGTGCTTGATGGTGGCGCCGTCCTCGGTGCCGGGAACCAGCGCGGCGACGATGTCGCCGTTCTCGGCGTCGCGTTGCTCGCGGACGACCACGTAGTCGTTCTCGGCGATCTGAGCGTCGATCATCGAGTCACCGCGCACCCGGAGCATGAACAGGGTGCCCTCCCCGACCAGCTGGCGGGGCAGCGCGAAGTTCCCGTCCACCCGCTCGTCGGCCAGGATCGGCGAGCCGGCGCGGATCTCACCAACCAGCGGCACCGGGACGTTCGGGGACTCCGCCCGGAGCTGGATCGAGCGGTTCTTGCCGGCGTCACGGCGGATGAGGTTGAGCGCCTCGAGCTTGTCGAGCCAGTAGCCGACCGTCCCGATGGAGCTGACGCCGATGGCCTCGCGGATCTCGCGGACCGTCGGGACCAGCCCGGTGGCCGCATGCGACTCCCGGATGAAGTCGTAGATCTTCTGACCGGTAGCGCCCAGCTCGCCGTTCGTCACCAGACCACCAACCCGTCGGCTTCGGTCGGGATGCCCGTTGCGTCCCATCAATGCTGCACGCCCGAAGGGTGCGAGACAAGGGTATGACGTCACCCCGACGAACCGGTGGAAGTATCCACAGCCGGGAGCACGAACCGCATCACGGTCCCCTGCCCGGGGACGCTCTCGGCGGTGATCCGGCCGCCGTGGGCCTCGACCAGGCTCCTGGCGATGGCCAGCCCCAGCCCGGCCCCGCCCGAGTCGGCCGACTTCACGAACCGGTCGAAGACGTGCGGCAGGTCGCGGGCGTCGATCCCCGGCCCGGTGTCCGAGACGCTGAAGGCGACGCCGCCGGGGTCGGGCTCGACCAGCACCCGGACCGACCCGCCCCGTGGCGTGTGCCGGATGGCGTTGGTGAGGAGGTTGGCCAGGACCTCGCCGATCCGCACCGGGTCGACGTCGACCTCGGGGATGGGCCCGGCTGCTTGACGACCTCCAGATCCTGTCCACGGCCGAGGCCGGGTCGACCCGCTCGCGGTGCAGTCGCAGCACCCCGGCCTCGGCCGTGGACAGGATCTGGAGGTCGTCAAGCAGCCGGGCCATCACCGCCGTCTCCTCCAGCACCGGCCCCAGATGGGCCTCGTCGGGCGGGTAGACGCCGTCCAGCATCCCCTCGACGTTGCCCCGGATCACCGACAGCGGGGTCCGGAGCTCGTGGGTGACGTCGGCCAGCAGGGCCCGGCGCTGGCTCTCGTTGGCCTGGAGCCGCTCCGTCATCTGGTTGAACGAGTTGGCCAGGCGGGCGACCTCGCCCGGCCCGCGCACCTGGACCCGGGTCGAGTAGTCCCCTCCGGCGACCCGGTCGGCGGCCTCCATGACGTCCCCGATCGGGGCCGCCATCCGCCGCACCGCCCGCCCGGCCAGGAACGCCACCGCCAGCAGCCCGAGGATGATCAGCGGGAACGGCGGTCCCGACCAGCCCCTGCCGCCCGCTCCCGGCCCGAACCCGCCGCCGCCTCCATACCACCGCCACGCGAACCCGCTGGCCACGAAGAAGAACCCGAGGACCAGGGCCACCACCAGCCCGAGCCGCCGTGGGAACCGTCGCCCACCGCCCCGCCACTGCGGGGGGAACGGCTCGTCCTCGGGCCACCACGGCGGCCGCCGCCCCGGCCGGAACCCGCCCGGCGGGTAGGGGCCGCGGCCCCAGGGCGGCCCGTGGTCAGGCATCGGCGAACCGGTAGCCGACGCCGTGGACGGTGAGCAGGTAGCGGGGATGGCCGGGGGTCGGCTCGATCTTCTTGCGGAGGTTCTTGACGTGGGCGTCGACGGCCCGCTCGTAGGACTCGAAGGCGACCCCGTGGACCGCGTCCAGGAGCTGGCCACGGGTGAACACGCGACCCGGCTCGCGGACCATCGCGGCCAGCAGCTGGAACTCGGTCGGGGTGAGATCGACCGGGCGGCCGCCGACCGCGACCCGCATGCGGGGCAGGTCCACCTCGACGTCGGCGACCCGCAGGATCTCGGTCCCGCCGACCCCGGCGGCCTCGGTCCGCCGCAGGACCGCCCGGACCCTGGCCACCAGCTCCTTGGGGCTGAACGGCTTGACCACGTAGTCGTCGGCGCCCAGCTCGAGGCCGACGATCCGGTCGATCTCGTCGCCCCGGGCGGTCAGCATCACGATCGGCACGTTGGAGACACGGCGCAGGCTCCGGGCCACGTCCAGGCCGTCCCGCCCGGGCAGCCCCAGGTCGAGCACGACCAGGTCGGGCCGGGACCGCCGGGCCTCGGCCAGCGCCACCTCCCCGTCCCCGGCGACGACAACCTCGAACCCGGCATGCTCCAGGTAGTCCCGGACCAGCCGGGCGATCTTGCCCTCGTCCTCGACGACCAGGATCCGCTTCACGATCTCCTCCCAGTGTCGCCCGAAGCCTGACGAGCCGGCGGGGCGGAGGCAACCCTCCGCCCCG
>DATABK010000574.1:0-1619 GCA_036259695.1 Actinomycetes bacterium
GGAGATGCCGGTCAGGCTGAAGAACTTGATGAGGGCGACGGGGTCCGGGCCCAGGTCACCGTGCCCGAGGGCCGCCAGCCGGCCGTGGGCGACCACGCCATCGTGGTCCCCGACCCCGAGCGCCTGCTCGTCTACCGCAAGGACGACGGCGAGCTCGTCGGGACAAAGCCCGCAAGTGGTTAGAAGTCACCCTTGTGTGGGAGAAGAAGCGCATCCGTGGCCGGGACTTGTCCCGGCCCTGCAGAGGGGGCGCCATGTCCACGGTGGGACGTCGGCTGGCGGCACTGGTCGCCGTGCTCAGCCTGGTGGTGGTCGGATGCGGTGGGGTCGGCGGCGGTGACGACGAGGCGCCGGCGGCCGGTGACCGTGGCGGCAACGTCTCGGGGACGCTGAGCACCTTCGGGTTCAGCCTGCCCGACGAGATCGCCACCACCCGGGTCGACACCTTCAAGAAGGCGTACCCGCAGGTGCAGGTCAAGATCACCGAGGGCGGGTTCGACGAGCAGCAGTTCCTGTCCGCGGTGGCCAGCGGGGCCCCGCCCGACCTGGTGTACGTCGATCGGGAGATCATCGGCACCTATGCCGCCCGCGGCGCCATCCAGCCGCTGGACCAGTGCATCTCGCAGGCCCAGATCGACATGGGCCAGTACCGCCCGGCGGCCGTGCAGCAGGTCACCGTGGACGGCAAGGTCTACGGGATCCCGGAGTTCTACTCGGTCCGGGTCATGATGATCAACAACCAGGCCGTCTCCGAGGCCGGGCTCAGCCCGTCGGACGTCGACACCACCGACTGGTCGAAGCTGCCCGGCCTGGCCGAATAGCTGACCGTCACCGAGGGCGGCAAGCTCAAGCGGATCGGCTTCGACCCCAAGATCCCCGAGTTCCTGCCCATGTGGGTGCGGGCCAACGGCGGCGCCCTGCTCAGCGACGACGGCAAGACCGCCCAGCTGAACGACCCCAAGGTGGTCGAGGCCCTGACCACCACGGCCGGGATCGTCCAGGCCAACGGCGGCTGGAACAAGCTCAAGAGCCTGCGCGACAGCTTCGACTTCTTCGGGGCCAAGAACCAGTTCGCCAGGGACCAGCTGGGCGCGTTCCCGATGGAGGACTGGTACCTGAACGTGCTCGCCGAGGCCTCGCCCGACGTCGACATCACGGTGACGCCGTTCAAGGACCGCCAGGGCAACCCCCTGACCTTCGTCACCGGCAGCGCCTGGGCCATCCCCAAGGGGGCCAAGAATCCGACCGCGGCCTGCCGCTTCGCCAAGACCATGACCGAGGCCAGCACCTGGGTGGCCGCGGCCAAGGCCCGCTCCGAGGCCAGGGCCAAGAAGGACCTGCCCTTCACCGGCCTGTACAGCGGCAACAAGGTGGCCGACGAGCAGGTCTTCGGCCAGGTCTACAAGCCGAGCGGCAACGCCAAGTTCGACGACGCCGTCCAGACGGTGCTGAGCGTGCAGGACGTGGCCTTCGCCACCCCGCCGTCGCCGGCCGGGGCCGAGTTCCAGAAGGCCTGGCAGGACGCGGTCAACCGGGTCCTGACGGGGGAGATGGAGCCGGCCGCGGCCCTGGAGCGGGCCCAGGGGGAGGCCCAGGCCGCCCTCGACAAGGCCGCGGGC
>DATABK010000575.1:0-5033 GCA_036259695.1 Actinomycetes bacterium
GCCTCGAACACCGCCCGGCCGGGTCCCGGCGCCCGGGAGCGGCCCGGCGCCGGCGACCGGGGAGCGGGCTCGGCGGGGCCAGTCGCCGGGGGGCTCCCGGGCTCGGCCGGGAGACCGCCTCCAGGGCCGGCCAGGGCCCAGCGCGCCACGAGCTCCCCGCCGGCCTGGAGCGCCTGGTCGCAGCGCTCGACCATCGAGCGGGACGGGCGCACGGTGCCCCGCTCGACCGAGGCGATGTAGGAGCGGTCATAGCCGATGCGGTGGCCCAGGCCGGCCTGGGTGAGGCCCTCGAGCGTCCGCAGGCGGCGGAGGGCGGCTCCCAGGCCGGTGACGGGGGACGTGGGATCGGGTGTCGGGGCGATGGGCATCGGCGGCCTCCGTTCGGCGGGGCGCGAAATGTGAATCGCGTGATTCACATTCCTTCACATTTCTTCACGCTCTATCCCCTAGACACCCGACCCTGGCGAGTTCACCTTCTCGGCCGAAGTGTTCGAAGGGGCGTCGAACGTACCAGGCGGTCATGACAAAGGGAGGCTGAACCGGTGCGGGTGTTCGTGGTGGTCCTGATCGGCCTTGTGGTGGTGCTGGCCGTCCTGGTCGAGGTGTGCCTGCTCCAGGCGGCGTCGATGCGGCGCAAGGTCGAGGCGGCCCTTCCTCCGCCGGAGGACGGCGAGGAGGAGGACCGCTGAGCGGTCCGGGGGCGCGTTCGCGACGATGGGCTCCGGAGCGGCGCGCCCCCGGCCACCCCACGCGGGCGGACCCGGCCGGGTCAGGCCGGCTGCGGCTCGGCGGGGAGGGTGTCGGCGACCGGGGTGACCACGGCCGCGCGGTCAAGCATCAGGCGCCCGTCGACCATCGACTGGAGCTCGCCGAGGGAGCGGACCAGGGCCTGGTGGGCGTCCAGGATGCGGGCGGCGACCCCGGGGGCCAAGGTGGCGTACGAGGGGGCGAACGCGAACCCGCAGAAGGGGCAGCGGAAGCCCTCACTCGGCTGGAGGAGCTGGCTGAGCAGGAGCTCGCGGCGGCAGGACCCACAGTGGGCGGGAAGGCTCACGAGGCCGCCCCCTCGAGGCCGGCCTGGCCGTGGTCCTCGTCGTCCTCCTCGAGCAGCTGGGTGGCCACCTGGGCCAGGGCGAACGGGTCGACGGGCTGGTTGACCAGGGCGTCGGCGCCGGACCAGCGGCCCAGCCACTCGTCCTGGAACCGGTCGAGGATGAGGATGACCGGGCAGGCCGTCTCCGGGTTGGCCTTGAGGTCGCGGGTCAGGCCCAAGCCGCCGTACGGGGACACCGAGACGTCGGTGACCACCAGGTCGGGAAACTCCGACTCGGCCAGCACCAGGGCGTCGTTGCCGTTGGCGGCCTCGAGGAACGAGACCTCCTCGCCGGTCAGCTCCAGCCGCTCGAGGGCAAGGCCGAGGCGGTCCCGGAACCCCGGGTCGTCGGCGACGAGCAGGATCTTGATCACGGGCGCTCCCGTTCTGCTTGGTGCAGCATCCAGTCGGTGACGGTGAACACCACAGATGGATACCACGTCCCGTCCTGGCGGATGGTGACCACGTACGGGGCCTGCCCCTTGGCGGTCGCCTCCCCCAGGTCGAGCGTCTCCGGCGGCGCGCCCGCGACCAGCCGGCCGGCGGTGGGCCGGACCCTGGCCACCCCGTCGGCGACCTGCTCGGTCCGGGTCTGGAGGCCCTCGACGCGCACGGTGCCAAGCGGCGGCATCCCGCCCCGGCGGTCGAGCAGCGGCCGGTAGGCGGCCAGGACCCGCCGCTCGGCCGGCGACAGCAGCTCCAGGGCGGCCTCCTGGCCCCGGCCGGCCGCGTCGATCAGGCCGCGGACAGCCTCCTCGGGGGAGGCGGCGCCGGGAGCGGCCTGCTGGCCGGCGGCGGCGAGCCGGTCCCAGGCGGGCTCGGGAGCCCCGGCGGCCAGGCGGCCGTGCTCGGCGGCGGAGGCGAGCAGGGAGACCCGCCAGCGGTCGTCGTCCCGGACCACCACCGCCCGCAGGGCCTTGACCGCCCCCTTGGACTGGTCGGCCAGGCGGCGGTTGAGCTCGGCGGCCGGCAGCTCCAGCTTGGCCCCCTTGGCGTCGCGGCCGCCGACCGTCCCGCCGGCCAGCTCGACCACGGCGACGTCGGCGCCGCCCAGGTCGGCCACCCGCTGGAAGCGGATGTCGCGGGCGGTCAGCTGGAGGCCGGACAGCGGCTGGCCGGTGGGGCCGGTCATGCGGCCGGCGAGCAGCGCGGTGACCCGGTCGCTGTAGGTGGCCAGCAGGAGCCGCTCCTCAGCGGCCAGGTAGCGGCCGGCCTTGTCCAGGTCCTGCTCGCCGAGGGCGGTGAGCAGGCCGGCGGCGGCCGCCTCGGCTGAGGAGGCGCCCTCGGTGGTGCTGGCCGACTGGCGGGCGACGACCAGGCCGACCCCGCCGAACAGCAGCAGCACGGCGATGGCGGCGGCCACGATGCCGGGGCCGAGCCGCCGTCGCCTGGCCGGGGGCGGCTCCGCGGTCCAGCCGGGAACGGTCGGGTGCTGATCGCTCACGTCGCCACTCCTTGTCGTCGCTCCCTCAAGGATAGGCCGACCCGCCGGTCAAGATGCGGTCCGGGCGGGTCGACAACCGACCCATGGAACCAGTGCACCGGGGTGCCTCCTGGGCCGGCCGGACCTTGACCGGCCGGACCGGGCTCGTCGTGGCCGCGCTCCTGGCCACCCTCGTCGCCGTGCTCGCCCCCGCCCCGACCCTGGCCGCCCCGGGCGACCCGGAGCCGGCCGGGCTGGCGGCGGCCCGGGCCGAGGCGGCCCGGCTGCAGCAGGAGGTGGCCCGGCTCGACGTCAAGGTGGAGACCCTGGCCGAGGCCCACTCGGCCGCCCAGGCCAAGCTGGACGGGCTCATCCAGGCCGCCCACCGGCACCAGGCGGCGCTGGAGCGCTCGGAGCAGCAGCTCCAGGAGACACGGGCCGCCTACGCCGGCGACGTCCGCGACCTCTACGCCCGGGGGCCGTTCGCCCCCCTGGAGCTGCTGCTGTCGGCCGGGGACATCCACGAGCTGGCCGTGGCCACCGGCGTGGCCGGCGGGAAGCTCGACCGGGACCTCAAGGCCCTGTCCAGGGTCGGGCTGGCCACCGGGACGGTCCGGGCCCGGGTGGCCGAGCTGGGCGCGACCCAGGCCGACACCCTGGCCCTGCGGGAGCGCCTGGCCAGCCAGGAGGCGGCCATCGGGGAGCTGCTGACCACCCGCAAGGCCATGCTGGCCACGGCCCGGGCCGAGGTCAGGGCCCAGGTCCGGGCCGAGCAGGCCCGCCAGGAGGCGGCCAGGCGGACCTTGGTGGCGGCCGCCGCGTCCAAGGCCCGCGCCCTCGGGTTCGCCCATCTGGCCGACTCCCCCGCCCCGAACCGGACCGCCGCGGCCGCCGTCCGCGCCGCCCTCAGCCAGGTCGGCAAGCCGTATCGCTGGGGGGCGACCGGCCCGGCCTCGTTCGACTGCTCGGGGCTGACCCGCTTCGCCTACACCGCCGCCGGGCTGTCCCTGCCCCGGACCTCACGCCAGCAGTGGTCGGCCGGCCGCCACCTCGAGGTGGCCGACCTGCGCCCCGGCGACCTGGTCTTCTGGGCCCACGACCCGGCCAACCCGGCCACCATCCACCACGTCGGCATGTACGTCGGGCAGGGCCTGATGGTCCACGCCCCCCACACCGGCGCCCTGGTCCGGGTCGACGCCATGCGCCCGAGCGGCTACGCCGGGGCGACCCGCCCGGGCTGAGGCTCTAGGGCTTGGGCTTGGCGGTGGGGCCGCGCCAGGGGAACTCGACGGTGTGGTTCCAGCAGTTGGGGCCCGGGTTGTACTGGGAGAGCGGATCACCGCATTGCCCGCAGACCCGGCCGAGCGGGAAGCTCTTCTGGCCGCTCTTGCCGGAGCCGGAGTGGGTTCGGGCGCCCTGCACCGCGCGTCCCTTGGAACTCATGTGATTCCCCGATCCTCTGCCGGGCGCTGCCCGGCCGCCGTGGCGACGACCTCAAAGTCTGCCACCAGGTCCCGGACGGCGCAAAGCTGGCCAGCCGGAACGTCCAGGTCAGCGGTAGCGCAACCGGGTGCTCGAGCACGACCTGCCCTTCGCCCTGGGCCCGGACGGCGCCCTCGACCGCGGCCAGGATCTCGGGCCGGGTGAGGTCGAGGGCGCCGGCGTCCGGCCGGTGATGAAGTGCTGGTCTAGAGCAGGCCTTGTTGGGTCAGCCAATCGTTGGCGACCTTCTCGGGATCCTGCTTGTCCACGTCGACCAGCTTGTTGAGCTCGGTCAACTCCTCGGTGGTGATCTTGGGCGCGAGCGCGTTCAGGGTCGAGGTGACCTGGGTGGTCATGGCGTCCTTACGCCCGATGGGGACGATGTTCTGGGCCGGCTGGAGCGGCTTGTCCTCCTCCAGGAGAACCCAGCCGAACTCAGAGATCGCGCCCTGGGTGGTGAACACCCGACCGACGTCGATGTCGCCCTTGTTGAGGGCCGAGGTGGTCAGCGGGCCGCCGGCGTCCAGGGCCTTGAACTCCTTGAAGTCCTCGATGCCATACACCTTCTTGAGGCCGGGCAGGCCGGCCGGCCGGGTCTCCAGCTCGGGCGGCCCGCCGATGACCAGCTGGCTGGCCTTGCCCTTGAGGTCGGACACCTTGGCCAGGCCGAGCCGGTCGGCGGTCTCCTTGGTGACGGCCAGGCCGTCCTTGTCCTCGGCCGGGCTCTGGGCGAGCGCGACCAGGCGCTTGGCGTCCAGCAGCGGCGCCAGGGCGGCGTTGACCTCCTCGGCGGTGGTCTGGGTGGCGTCGGGGTCCAGGAACGACAGCACCGACCCGTTGTACTCGGCCAGCAGGTCGATCTCGCCCTTCTCCAGGGCCGGGAAGACGACCTCGCGGGCCCCCAGGTTCGGCCGGACCTCGACCTGGACGCCGGCCTTGTTGAGCACGGCCGCGTACATCTGGGCCAGGATGAGCTGCTCGGAGAAGTTGGTCGAGCCGATGGTCACGCTCGCCTGCTGGTTGGGCTGGGTGCCG
>DATABK010000576.1:0-5028 GCA_036259695.1 Actinomycetes bacterium
GACCACCCCGGTTCCTGAAGGTCCGCTCGGGCACCGGGGTGATGCCGGGTGCGGCCGTTCCCGCCTACCTGCACCGCCTGGGGACGCCTCGGGTCCTGGCGCCGCTCCCCACCCGGGCCGGCGAGCCCCACCTGGTCCTCGTCGGCTTCGGAGGTGGCGGGACCCTGGTGGCGCAGCACGAGCAGGGCGAGGACGGCCAGGACCAGCCCGATCCCGGCGGCCAGCATCGAGCTGAGCCGCATCCCGGCCACGAATGCCTCCCGGGCCGCCACCAGCACCGCCTGGCCGAGGTCGCCCGGGAGCTGGGCGGCGACCGCGGCGGCGCTGCCCAAGGTGTCCCGGGCCGCCTCGGCCACGTCGGCCGGGACGTTCCCGGGGAGGTGGTCGGTGAGCCGGCTGCGGTAGATGGCCACCCCGATCGAGCCCATGACGGCGATCCCCAGCGCCCCGCCCAGCTCGCTGCCCGTCTCGCTGATGCCCGAGGCGGCACCGGCCTGCTCGGGTGGGGCGGCGCCGACGATGAGCTCGGTGGTCAGCGCGAACACCGGGGCCAGGCCGAACGAGATGATCACCGACCCGGCCACCAGCGCCGGCAGCCCGCCGGTGACCTGGACCTGGGCCAGCAGGCCCAGCCCGACCGCGGCCAGGGCGAGCCCACCGCTGATCACCCACGCCGGCCGGACGTTGTGCAGGACCCGCGGGGCGAGCTGGCTGCCGACGATGAACCCGACCGCCGACGGCAGCGACCATAGCCCGGCCTCCAGTGGCGACAGGTCGAGGACGAGCTGGAGGTACTGGGCGACGAACAGGAAGTAGCCCACGGCCACGAAGATGGCCAGGAAGTTGGTGGCCAGGGCGGCGTTGAACCGGGCGCGGCGGAACAGGCGCAGGTCGATCATGGGATCGGCCAGGCGGCGCTGGCGGATCACGAACACCACCGCCACGACCAGCCCGGCCAGGATCGCCCCGGCCGCGGGCACCGAGACGCCGTCCTGGGCGATCTCCTTGAGCCCGTAGATGACGGCCAGGATCGCCGCGACCGACAGCCCGGCCGACACCAGGTCGAGCCGGCCGGCGTCGGGGTCTTTGTACTCGGGCAGGACCCGGGGGCCGAGCAGGAGCAGGGCGGCCATCACCGGCAGGGCGAGCAGGAACACCGACCCCCACCAGAACAGCTCCAGCATGACCCCGCCCAGCACCGGCCCGATGGCGCTGCCGGCCGAGAAGCTGGCGATCCAGAGCCCCACCGCCACCGACCGCTGCTGAGGGTCGGTGAACATGTGGAAGATCAGCGACAGGGTCGAGGGGGCCAGGGTCGCCCCGGCCACCCCGAGCAGGGCCCGGGCCACGATCAGGGTCTGGGGGTTGGGGGCGAAGGCGGCCAGGATGGAGACGACCCCGAAGGCGGTGGCCCCGATCATGAGCAGCTTGCGGCGGCCGATGCGGTCGCCCAAGGTGCCCATGGTGATCAGGGAGCCGGCCACCAGGAACCCGTAGATGTCGATGATCCACAGCAGCTGGGCGCTGGAGGGGGCCAGGTCGGCGCTCAGGGCCGGGACGGCCAGGTGCAGCACGGTCAGGTCCATGACATACAGCAGACAAGCCAGGGCCAGCACCGCCAGCCCAACCCACTCGCGGCGGCCGGCTCTGGGTGGTATCTCGGTCTCGGTCACGTTGTCGAACCCTTCATCGTCAGCAGGCACGGCGCTCGCCGTTGGCGACGGCGTCACCGTCAGAGGTCAGCGGTACAACCACACTAGACGGTCCCTGTGACGGTCGACCCTGTCACTTCGGGGTGAAACGATCCGCAGGGTCACCGTGTTCCGTTGCTGAGCGACCGAGTCGAGCCGCGGAGGCGACCATGCACCTGTACACCACAGCAGTGCCCACCCCGGTGGGACCGTTCACGCTGCTTGTCGACGGCGACGGGGTCTGCGCGGCCGGGTTCACCGGCCGGCCGGAGAGCCTGCAGCGCCGGCTCGACCAGCGGCGGCGGGCGGCGGTCGTCCGGCCGGCGACCGATCCCGACGGCGTGGCCAGCCGGCTGCTCGCCTACCTGGAGGGTGAGGCCGGGGCGCTGGACGAGGTCGTGGTCGCCCAGCCCGGCGACCCGGCCCGGCAGGCCGCCTGGCGGGCCCTGCGGACGGTGCCGGCCGGGCAGACGATCAGCTACAAGCAGCTCGGCGCCATGGCCGACCTGGCCGACCCGGCCACCGACCCGCTCGGCGCCCAGGCCGCCGGGGCCGCCTGCGCCGGCAACCACGTGGCCGTGATCGTGCCCTGCCACCGGGTGGTCCGCACCGACGGCCGCCTCGGCGGCTACGGGTGGGGCCTGCACCGCAAGTCGTGGCTCCTCGACTTCGAGTCGACAGTTCGGGCTCCGGCGGCCTAGCGTTTGGTCGACTGGACCACCAATGGATCGGGAGGGATGTCGACATGGCCATGGCCGATCGCCAGGCGCACACGCTCTGGGAGGGGCCGCTGATCGGCGGCAAGGGCGACACCGAGTTCGCCAGCAGCGGGATCGGGCGGTTCCCGGTGACCTGGGCGGCCCGGACCGAGAGCCCCGACGGCAAGACCAGCCCCGAGGAGCTGCTGGCGGCCGCCCACGCCACCTGCTACGCGATGGCGTTCTCGCACTTCCTGGCCCAGGCCGGCAATGCGCCCGAGCGCCTGCACGTCACGGCCACCGTCTCCCTCGACCCCAAGGAGGGTGGTGGCGTCGTCGTCACCCGCTCGGCCCTTGAGGTCAACGGCGTCGTCCCCGGGTACGACCAGGACGGCTTCCAGCAGGCGGCCGAGGACGCCGAGAAGGGCTGCCCCATCTCCAACGCCATCCGCGGCAACCTCGAGATCACCGTCAAGGCGACACTCGACTCCTGAAACGCCCGGGCCCGGTCGTCATGGCCCAGGTCTAGGCCAAGGCGACAGCGGGAACCGCGGAGCCGGCGGCGGCGTCATTCTGCCCGGGAGACCGTGGGGGCGCGATGGGCCGGATGCGTTGGGTGGTGCTCGCGAGCTGCCTGCTGCTCGCCGCCTGCGGCGGCCGGGGCGGCGGCCCGGGGCCGGCCCCCCGGGACTACATCGACTTCGTCCGGGTCGGCGGCGTGACCTACTACGCCGCCGACCACGGCGTCGGCCGCCCGATCGACTCTGGTGACCTGGGGCCGCGGTTCGCGGTGGTCCGGGCCAACCCCCCGACGAGCGGCCCGCCCCTCGCCTACCGGCCGCAGGACGGCGATGCCGCCTACCTGGCCGTCGGGTCGCCGGTCTTCACGGTCAAGGGCTACCATCCGAGCTTCCGGCTGGCCGCCGGCCACCACGGGCGCCTGCACCTCTACGAGGCCGAGGAGGCGACCGGCGCCCGGACCGGGGCGGACCTGCTCGACCTGGCCGGCAAGGTCCGCTACCTGAGCGTCAACAGCGGGCGGTTCGAGCTGGCCCGGATCAAGGACGGCCCCCGGGTCGCCGAGCTGGTCGGCCAGGTCCTGGCCGCCCCCGTTCGGCCCAGCGACGGCCGGGCCGAGCACCGCTACTGCTTCGTCGTCTTCAACCTGGCCGACCGGACGGCGGTCCGGCGCATCTTCTTCCCTGACACCGGCCAGCTCGCGCCGGGTGTCTTCGTCCCGCCCAGCTTCACCGAGGCGATGGAGCAGGCCCTGGAGGCGAAGGGGCGGCGCTGCGGCCGGACGGCCTAGCCGTCGGCCGTCCCACTGGTCTCGAGCACGCAGAACAGGTCGCCCTCGGGTCCTGGAGGAGGACGAAGTCGTCGCCGGGCCCGGAGTCGCCGGGGACCACCGAGCCGATCCTCACGAGCCGTCCTCTGTCTCGCCGCACATGGCCAGCAGCTTGCGCACCGTCGCCCAGTTGCGGGCCGTGCCGGCCGTCCGGGCCCCTGCCAGCTTGGTCAGCTGGGCGGCGAGCTCGCTGCGGCCGAAGCCGTCCGGGGTGTGCAGGTACAGGGTGGTCCCGACGACCCGGGCCTGGTCGCGGCTGCCCAGCTCCCGGGACCGCTGCTGGGCGGCGGCCACGGCGTCGAGCTCCTCGGGCCCGAGCGGCCCGTTCCAGAACACGGCGTGGACCAGCTTCGGGTTGTCCTCGTCAGCGAAGGGGTTGCCGGCGACCACCTGGGCCAGCTCCCGGCAGGTGAGGACCACGACCTTGGGCCGGACGCCCAACTGGTCGCCGATGGCCTGCTCGAGCGCCGCCGCCACGGTCCCCGGATCGGTCTCGGCGCTGGTGAAGACCACGTTGCCGCTCTGGATGTACGTGGCCACGTCGGTGTGGCCGAGGCCCTCCACGACCTCGCGCAGCGCGGCCATCGCGACCCGGTTCCGGCCGGCGAGGTTGATCCCGCGCAGGAGGGCGACGTGGGTGGGCATGGAGCGGGTGACGGGAATCGAACCCGCATCTCGAGCTTGGAAGGCTTGTGCTCTGCCATTGAGCTACACCCGCGTGCTCGGGGTGAGGGTATCAGGCGGTGTCGTGAGAGATTGGAGGAAAGCGAGCGGGAGGCTGGTGTGGTGCGCGGGGTTGCGGTGGGGCTGGTGGGGGCTGGGCCGTGGGCGGGCATGCTGCATGCGCCGATGCTGGCCGGGGGGCCGGAGACGACGCTGGCCGGGGTGTGGGCGCGGCGGCCGGAGGCTGCCCGGGCGCTGGCCGAGGCCCACGGGAGCCGGGCCGTGGCGACCCTGGAGGAGCTCTTCGACGTCTGCGAGGCGCTGGCGTTCGCGGTCCCGCCGGACGTGCAGGCGCAGCTGGCCACGGCCGCGGCCAGGGCGGGCAGGCACCTGCGGCTCGACAAGCCGCTGGCCCTGACCGTGCGGGCGGCCGAGGAGCTGGCCGCGGCCGTGGGCGAGGCCGGGGTGGTGTCCCAGATGGTCCTGACCAACCGGTACGGGCCGCGGGGGCGGGCGTTCCTGGCCGACGCCGAGGGGTTCGAGGTGGTGGGGGCGCGGTGCGCGTCGCTGGGCGGGGCGGTGCTGGAGGGCGGCCCGTTCTCCACCCCGTGGCGGCGGCGGCACGGGG
>DATABK010000577.1:0-3327 GCA_036259695.1 Actinomycetes bacterium
CCCCGTAGGACGTCAAGCGATGCCGGTCCGAGTGGGGATGCCCGACAACCGGATCAGCGGTGGGCGCGGTCGCGCACCAGCTGTGCCCGCAGCCCGACCTGCGCAGCCCGCCGCTGCCCATACCACAGATGCAGCCCGTACAAGATCAGCGTCCCGGCCACCCCGACCAGCACCGCCGGTCCGGCCCCTAGCCCTCGCAACTGTCCGGTCAGCAGGGCCAGCCCCGCGCCGCCCAGGATGCTGTTGATGGCGGCGATCATGCTGCCGGCGGTGAACAAGATCCCGAGCCGGGTCATCCGCACCCCGGTGCTGGCCAGCGCCGCCGCCATCTCATCGTCTGCCGCTGGGGCCGCAAAGAACTGGTCGGCCTCGGGTACCAGGCTGCGGTAGTAGCCGCGGATGCGCTGGATCTGCTGCAAGGCCAGGAGGTTCTCGATCGCGGTATCGGCCAGCCGGACGAAGGTGAACTCGCCCAAGATGAACAACGCCGGCAGGACCGCGGCCACAAACGGCTCCAGGCGGGTTTCGACCTGGGCCAGGAACCCGAAGGCGACCAGGGCGCTGGACACCGCGCTGAGATAGATGGACGCGCGCCCGTTGGCCTCCCCGATGGTGGCGCTGCGGGCCGACTGGAGCACGAAATGCTCGGTCACCAGCGCGGTGATGAACGCCTGCTCGCGTGCTTGTTGCTCCATGCCGACCTCCTGTTGGCGGCGCCTGATCCGGCTTGGTCCCTACGGTGTCGAGCTAGCGTCCCGGCCATAGCCCGGTCAAGCGCCGACTAAGCAGACTCTCCGACCTGGTTGGGTCGTGGCGCCGCCGGCGGCTTGCTGCCACAGCGGGCCGCTCGCTGGTCCTGCTGGTGGGGCTTGGGAAGGTTTGGGGTTAGGGCACAGGCCGTACACTTGCCTGTAGCTCGACAGCGATCTGGCCTGTCGAGACGGGCTGTCCGGGGGTGCCTGGCCTGTCGGTCCAGGTGGCAAGCGTCAGCAAGGAGGTGGCTGATGTCGTCGATAGGCCCTGTCCCACAACCAGGCGCGGAGTTTTTGGCGCGCTCCATGGACGTCCTGCGCCAGCAGCAGCAGGAGATGATCCAGAAGCTCACCCTGGCCCAGCAGCAGGTGGCCAAGCAGATGGCGATCCAGCAGCAGGAGGCGGCTAAGCAGCTGGCGGCCCAGCAGCAGGCGGCTCAGCAGCAGGCGGCGGCCCTGCAGCAGGCGGCCCAGCAGCTGGCGGCCGGGCAGGTGGCGGCCGGGCAGATGCTGGCGGGCCAGCCGGGCGCGACGAAGACGCCGCCATTGCCTGGGATGACGACGGAGGCCCTCCAAGCCAGGCTGAACGAGCAGCTCACCAAGATGACCACGACCTTGCAACGCCAACAGCAAGCCGTCACCGAGGCTCTTGGTAAAGGGGATCTATCGGCCGGCGTGGCAGGGGTGATGATCGGGCAAGCGCAAGGCGCGGCCGAGCAGGTGCAGGCGGAGATGCAGTTGTTAAAGGCCCAGATCGACGCGATGTCGAATCGCCAGCAGCAAGAGATGCTGCAGCTCCAGCAGATGAAGCAGCAGTTCGAGCAAGCTTTCAACTTGCTGTCGAATATGTCGAAGACCCAACACGATATGGCGAATAGGATTATTCAGAACATACGGTAGGGTCCGCATGGCAGGGGCGCTGCATCACCCACGGCACGACCCGCCAGGCAGGCATTGAAGCAGTGATCTCGGGGTGAACGAAGCGTCGTTGGCTGGCTGAGGGAATCGCCCCGGTCAAGTGCGATCGAGGTAGGCGGCCGCCGCGGCCGTGGCTGTCGGCCAGGCGACCTGCTCGTCATAGGGCTGGCGGTGGCGCAGGCAGCCGTGCAGGATGCCGACCAGCCGGTTGCCCAGCGCCCGCGGCGCCTGATGATGGGTGGCCCCACGGGCCCGGTGGGCGTCGTAGCAGTGCCGGGCGCCGGGTGAGCCGGTCAAGGCGGCGAAGGCCCACAGGTGGCAGGCGGTGGTTAGCCGCCGGTTGCCGACCGCCCGGGCCAGGACCACCTGCCGCAATCCAGAGGACCTGGTGATCGGAGCGGTCCCCGCGTAGGCCTTGCGGGCCTTGGCGCTGGCATAGCGCTGCGGGTCGTCGCCGAACTCGGCCAGCACCCGAGCCGCCAGCACCACCCCAAGGCCAGGCTGGCTCTCCACGATCGTGGCGTCCGGGTGGGCATGGAAGATGCTGGTCAGTGCCGTCTCCAGTGATGCAATCTGGTCGCTCAGGCTGGCGATGACCGCCACCGCTGCGGCTACCACCTGGGCGTAGGCGTCAGTCAGGACCGGTGGGGCTTCCAGCTGCTGGCTGGCCAGCGTGGCCCGGATGGAGGCCGCGCGGGCCTCGACCTGACGGCGGCGGCCAGCCCGCCGCAGCGCCGTCACCAGCTCGGCGTGCGTCAGCCTCCGGCCCAGCTCGGGACTCGGGGCCAGGCCGAGGACAGCGACCGCGTCCCGGCCGCCGGGGTCGTTGCCGAAAGCAGCCAGGGCTGCCGGGTAGAAGGCCCGCAGCGCGCTGCGCAGCATGTTGGCCTGCCGCCGGCGGGCCCAAACGAGCTGCTGATGCCCGCTGGCTAGCACCTTGACCGCCTCGGCCAGGCTCGAGTCACCCCGCACCAACCGGTGACGGTGGCGGTCGGTGCGGACCAGATCGGCCAGCATCCGCGCGTCGGCCCGGTCCGACTTGGCGCCGGAGATGGTGTGGCGCTCCCGATAGCGGCTAGCCGCCAACGGATTCACCGCCACCACCTGGTACCCAGCCGCGACCAGCGCTCCCACCAGCAACCCCCGGTCGGTCTCGATCCCGACCACCACCCCGGCCGGGTCGCTGGCGTGCCTGGGCGATGAGCTCGTGCAGCCGGGCCACCCCGGCCACTCCGTCGGCGATCTGCTCGGCGGCCAGCACCTGGCCGTCGGCGGCCATCAGGCACGCATCGTGGTGGCGCTCAGCCCAATTAATCCCGACCAGCAACACCGCCAGCTCTCCCTTCTTGTGTGAGGTTCGCTCCTGGCCTGGAGGAGAGCTGCGGCAACCTAATGGAGCAGTGCTCGAGCGTCGGCACGTCATCCCACCAGCCATCGGTCTCCTCGCCTGGCCGGCGGGGGCACGGTCTTGAGGAAAGGGCTCAGGCTGCGCCCACTCGTTCCGTCTGGTGCTCACCCGCCGGCTCGGCCGTACAGCAACCCTCCCATCCCAGGGCTAGTGCATGGCGATTAGGTCGTCCGTCCTCGGCCGCTAGCTGCGGCCAGCTAGGACGGCCCGACGGCGAGCTGGCGGCCTGCGGGCGCTCCACCTTGACCC
>DATABK010000578.1:0-5342 GCA_036259695.1 Actinomycetes bacterium
CTCCGGGTAGAACGTGTGTTCGTTCCGGGTGCGGGGGAGGGAGGCGCGCTGCTCGTCGAGGACTATGCCGACCGGGTGCGGCTCGCCGCCGGCTACCTCAGCCGGCTGCTGGCCGACGGCGGGACCAGGGTCGACAACCCGGCCGACGAGCCGGTCGGCCCCGAGGACGCCGCCGCCCTGGAGCTGGCCGCCGACGCCCCCCTGATCGAGTTCGGCTGCGACCCGGCCCACGGGACGACCGCGGCCGCGGTCGACGGCGGCTCGGCCTGCCTGCTCAACGGGCGCAGCTTCTGGCTGGTCGCCTACCGGGCGGGGACGGTCTGGCACCGCGACCGCGACACCTTCGCCAGCGACGTCGACCCGCTGCAGGTCAGGGCCCTCACCCAGGCCGACGCCAAGGCGGCCTACGCCGAGGCCCTGGCCCTGGCCGGGGTCACCCGGGAGCGGGAGCTGGCCGACCTCGGCGGGGTGGTCGACGTGCTCCGGGAGCTGGCCGAGTGGCGCCGCGCCGCCGAGGCCGTCGGGGCGGCCCGCCCCGGCGACCTGGTGCTGGTCGACGGCAGCCTCCACCCGGGCCCGTTCCTGCCAGCGCGGGTGGTCGAGCCGGTCCACAGCCTGGCCCGCGAGCGCGGCGTCGACCTGGTCGGGGTGACCAAGGCGTCCAAGCTCCGCTGGGGCCGCTACGCCCCCCTGGTGCTGCGGGTCCGGCGCCGCGCCGAGGACGAGCTCGGCCCCGACACCCGCTGGTACCTGCAGGTCACCGGCCCCGAGGAGGCCTCCGAGGTGTACGTGGCCCGCCTCGCCCGGGCCGGCGCCTACGCCTTCCGGGTCGACGCCGTCCGCGGCGCCCGCGACCCCGGCCAGCTGTTCGCCGTGCTGGCCGGGCTGTCGGACGACCCGGCCTTCCTCGGCTACCCCTACCCGCTGGCCGCCGCCCACCGGGCCGTCTCGCTGCCCGGCCCGCTCCTGGCCGACCTGCGCCGCGACCTGCGGGAGGCGTTCCTGCGCGAGGGCCTGTCCGAGGACGACGTCGACCTGGTGATGCGCGACTTCCACCTGACCCTGAACGCCTGAGCCCGACCACGGGGGACCTCGAGACCATGCCGGACTACAAGGGACGCATCTTCGGACGCTCCGTGCTGGACGTGCGCTTCCGGGCCTTCTACGGCGAGGACCTGTTCCTCGGCGAGCTGCTGGCCGGGGAGGACCCGGAGCGGGGCCGGCGCTACCTGTTCCGGGTGACCGACGTCGCCTACGGCTCGGAGTCGTCGGACGCCGGCTGGGCCGAGCGCACCGCCGGCGGGCTGATGGCCATGGACACCGTCGGCGAGGCCACCACCCTGCGCGACTTCGAGAAGCGGCTCTACAAGGTGGCCGAGGTCGTCCCCCTCGGCTACGTCGACGCGGGCGGCTTCCACAAGCCCAAGAGCCTCCCGGCCCAGTTCGCCGCCGTGTCCGCCCCCACCGAGGCCGACCTGGCCTTTCTGCGGGAGCGGATGGGCGACGTCGAGATCGGGCGGCTGCGCTCGGGCGAGGACACCATCGACCTGCCGGTCGGCATCCGCGGCGAGACCTTGCCCAGCCACGTCGGCGTGTTCGCGACCACCGGCATGGGCAAGAGCAACCTGATGAAGGTCCTGGCCGGCCAGCTCCTGGCCGCCCACGGCCGCTACGCCATGCTGCTGTTCGACCCCCACGGCGAGTACCTGGAGGGCGGGGTCGGCCGCCAGGGCCTGGCCCACCACCCGTGGGCCGACCAGCGGCTCCGCGTCTACTCGCCCAACCCCCAGGCCGGGCAGGCCAGCCTGCTGCGGCTGTCGCTGGCCGAGCTCACCCCCGACGACCTCAAGACCTCCTGGAAGTTCTCCTCCGCCCAGGGCGAGGCCCTGGAGACCGCCTATGTCGAGCTGGGCGACAAGGGGGTCTGGCTGACCCGGCTGGCCGAGGAGAACCCCGAGGCCCTCAAGGAGGGCGAGCTCTACAAGCACGCCCTGGCCACCATCCAGGTCCTCAGCCGCCGGGCCAAGCGGATCGTCCGCCTGCCCCTGATGACCGAGGACCCCAGCCAGTCGCTGACCGGCAAGGTCCTTGACGACCTGGCCGCCGGCAAGGTGGTGCTGGTCGACACCTCGGGCCTGGAGGCGGTCGAGGAGACCCTGGTCGCGTCCATGCTGACCCACAGCCTCCTGGACGAGCGGGCCTCGGCCTACCGGACCGACCGGGAGCGGTTCGGGCAGCTGCCCCGCACCGTGGTCGCCCTCGAGGAGGCCCAGCGGGTCCTGACCCGCCTGGACGACGCCGAGTTCAACGTCTTCCCCCGCCTGGCCCGGGAGGGCCGCAAGTTCAACGTCGGCCTGTGCGCCGTCACCCAGCAGCCCAAGCTGATCGACTCGGAGCTGCTCAGCCAGTTCAACACCTACTTCGTGCTCGGCCTGGCCGATGAGCGCGACCGCAACACCCTCAGGTCCTCCTCCAAGCAGGACCTGTCCGACCTCGGCGCCGAGATCCAGACCCTGATGCCGGGCGAGGCCCTGGTCACCAACCCCGAGGCCCCGTTCGCCCTCCCGGCCAAGATCCACCTCTACGAGGACTGGCTGGCCACCGTCCCCCGGCCCGAACCCCCGCGGGAGCGCCCGGCCGAGGCCATGAGCGGGTTCTTCGACTGATGAGCCGTCTCGTCGCCATCGCCGACGCGCATCTCGGGAGGGCGCATTACCAGGCTGTCGACTCGGGCGGGCTCAACCAGCGGGAGGTCGACTTCGCCGCCTCCTGGCACCGGGCCGTGGAGGCCGCGCTCGGGCTCGACCCGGACGCGGTCCTGGTCCTCGGGGACCTGTTCGACGCCCCCCGGCCCACCTACCGGGCGTTCCGGGAGGGGGCCAGGGGGCTGCGCACCCTGGCCGGGGCCGGGGTACCCACCCTGGCCATCTCCGGCAACCACGACACCCCCCGGCTCCGTGAGTCCGGCTCGCCGTACGCCGTGCTGGCCGACGCCTTCCCCAGCCTGCGGTTCGTCTACCGGGGCGCCTATGAGCCGGTCGACCTGCTCGATGGGCTGCGGGTCCACGCCGTGCCCCAGTGCACCGACGACTTCGCCCTCAAGGACCAGATCGCCGCCGCCGCCGACGCCCGCTCCGGCGACCACCTGAACCTGCTCGTCACCCACGCCGCCGTGACCGTCCTGGCCCGCCGCTACACCTACGGCGACGTCAACGAGCTCGAGGTCGACCTGTCGACCCTGGACGCCGGGTTCGACCGCATCCTGCTCGGCCACTTCCACAACTTCGCCAAGGTCGCCGCCAACGCCTGGTACCCCGGGTCGACCGACACCTTCAGCTTCAAGGACCTGCCCCAGCACGACGAGCCGGCGGTCAAGGGCGTGCTCAGCCTCGACACCACCTCGGGCACGGTCCGCCACCACCCGGTCCCGGGCGGCCGGCCCCTGCGCAGCTACCGCCTGGACGCCTTCGACCTGACCGCCCCCGAGGTCTACGAGGCCGCCGCCGGCCTGGCCACCCTGGAGGAGACCGAGGGCGCCGTGGTCCGGCTGTTCGTCAACCGGGCCCGCCCCGAGCTGCGCCGCCTGCTCGACCGCCGCCAGCTGGCCGACGTGTTCGCCGGCGCCCTGGTCGTGACCGTCCAGGTCGAGACCGAGGAGGACGAGCAGGCCGCCCAGCTGGCCGCCCAGCCCGTGACCAGCCTGGCCGACGAGTGGGACCGCTACCTGGCCAGCGTCCCCATCGAAGGCTACGACCGCGACCGGCTGGCCGACATGGGCCGCGCCTACCTCCAGCAGGTCGAGGAGGAGGCCCGCTAGCCGATGCACCTCCGCACCCTCAGCCTGCGCAACTACCGCGTCTACCGGTCCGTGGACCTGGAGTTCCCGGACGGCCTGATCGGGATCTACGGCGCCAACGGGGCCGGCAAATGTCTGCCTGGGCACGTTCGCATCTATGACGCCGACGCTGGCGGCATGGTGCCGATCAGCCAGTTCGTGCGTGAGCAGCGCAAGCATACTCTCGGTCTCCGCGGCGGTCGGATCGAGCGCGTCCCGGTGATCGACTGGATGGCCCTCGGCAGCAAGCCGACGGTGGAGATCACCCTTCGCAACGGCGCCGGGATCGAGGTGGCCGACACGCATCCGGTCCTGACGGATCGTGGGTGTGTCCAGGCCAAGGACCTCACGACCGAGCACTGGGTCGCCGAGGCGGCGGTGATCCCGGAGCTCGGTCCGCCGCGCATGACGGTCGATGAGGCGATGCTGCTGGGTCTACTTCTGGGGGACGGCAGCCTCTCGAACACCGGGATCACCCTGGCCGCCGGCGACGAGGCTGTCGGCGACCTGTTTCGGCAGCTGGTGGAGCGGCTGTTCCCGGGCGCCACTGTCGGCTCGGTCGCCAAGGCCAAGACATCCGCTCGGAAGCTGTATGTGCGGTCACAGCTCGATGGCGCGGGACGGAAGGCGCTCCTGCGTCAGGTCCTCCAACGACTCCACGAGCTCGGCATCCCGCTCGAACGGTACGTCCGCAGCGGCAACCTGGTCGGGGTCCGACGGGGCGACCGGGGACTGGCCTGGGAAACGCTCTGCGCCATCGAGGAGGACTACGGCATCGACCTGTTCGCCGAACGGTCCGTGCTGTACCCAGCCCGCGCTCTCCGCACCTGGATCAGTGATCTGGGGCTGCTCGGAGCGACCGCCGGAAGTAAGCGCATTCCAGCTGACCTGCTCACGATGCCCGACGAACAGACCTGGGCGCTGCTCGCCGGGCTCTGGCTGACAGACGGCTGGCTGTCGTTCTCGGATTCCCATGGGCCCGAGATCTCGATCTCCACGAAGTCGCGGCAGCTGGCTGAGGACATGCGGCTCCTGCTGCGTCGAGTCGGCGTACGGTCCTCGATTCCTCGGCGGGTGGTTCGCGGATCCCTGTATTGGGGCGTCACGATCGCCAAGGAGGGCTATGACCAACTCCGCCAGATGCCGTTGGTGGGAGTGAAGGCCGAACGGAGAGACCGGATCGTCGCCCTGCCTCGCAGTCCCGGGTTCGGTAACAAGGGGGACTTGATCCCGCCGTCGTTCAACCGCGAGATCACGAGCTGGAGCTCGCCGTCCGGCGCGTATCGAACTGCCGACCACCGGCACCATGCGATGCACCGTGCCAACTTCCGCGACTTCGCGCGGCGCAGGTCGGTCGCGGACGAAGAGACCACTTGGTCGCCGGTTGCCTCGGTAAGGCCAACTGGCAGGTCGGCCGACTGCTACGACATCGAGGTCGACACCGACGAGCACCTTTACCTGGCCGAGTCCTTCATCGTCCACAACAGCACCATCATCGAATCGCTGC
>DATABK010000579.1:0-1988 GCA_036259695.1 Actinomycetes bacterium
CCCCCCCCCCCCCCCCCCCCCGCCCTCATCCGGGTCCGGATGTTCGCAGCTAGAGCGAGAAGACGTAGAGCATCGAGCTCGGCTCCATCTTCTCCAGGCCCTCGGTGGAATCGACGAACCACTTCGGCCAGGCGCCGCCGAGGCCGACCAGGATCGCCACGTACTGCTTGCCGCCGACGCTGTAGGTGATCGGCGGGGCGTTGAGGCCGGCGCCCGTCGGGAACCGCCAGAGCTCCTCCAGCGTCTCGGCGTCGAGGGCGACCAGCTCGCCCGACGGATGGCCCGCGAACACCAGGCCGCCCGCCGTGGTCAGGATGCCGCCGAGCTGCGGGTACTTGGTCTCGTGCTTGGCGGCGATCGCGCCGGTGCTGGCGTTGATGGCCGTGATGCTCCCCGTGATCGGCTCGTGCTGCCGCGGGCCACCGCCGGTGAAGAACTCACGCGGCTTGTACGACTCGCCGGGGATCATCTCCTCGTTGACCATCTGGTTGCAGCTCTCGATCACCGGGATGTACCAGAGATTGAGCTCCGGGTTGTACGCGGTCGGCGGCCAGTTCTTGCCGCCCATGTTGCCCGGGCAGGAGGTGCCGACCGGCTCCTCGCGCGTCGGCGCCGTGCCGGGGATGTAGGTCTGGACCTGCTTGTTCGGGTCGTAGTCGATCGGCTTGCCGTCCTCGGTCAGCCCCTTCGTCCAGGTCAGCTTCTTGACGAACGGGGTGCCCCAGACGAACTCGCCGGTGGTGCGGTCGAGGGCGTAGGCGAAGCCGTTGCGGTCGGCGTGCAGCGCCAGCTTGCGCTCCCGGCCGTCGACCGCGGTGTCGACCAGCACGTGCTCGGCGACGCCGTCGTAGTCGTAGGGGTCGTTCGGCGTGTACTGGAAGTACCACTTGATCTCGCCGGTATCGGGATCGAGGCCGAGCGCGCTGTTGGTGTAGAGGTTGTCGCCCGGCCGGTACTGCACGTCCCAGTCCGGCCCGGGGTTGCCGACGCCCCAGATCAGCAGGTCCTGCTCGGGGTCGTAGGAGCCGGTGACCCAGGTCGAGCCGCCGCCGGTCTTCCAGGCGTCGTGGTCGTCGGCCCAGGTGTCGTGGCCCGGCTCGCCGGGGCCGGGGATGGTGTGCCGGCGCCAGACCTCCTCGCCGGTGTTCAGATCGCTGGCCGCCAGCCAGCCGCGGATGCCGTACTCCGCGCCGGCGACGCCGGTGATGACCAGGTCCTTGACCACCAGCGGCGCGCCGGTGATCGTCTCGCCGATGGCCGGGTCGGCGACCTGCCGCTCCCAGGCGACCTCGCCCGTCTGCTTGTCGGTCGCGATCAGGCGGCCGTCCAGGGTGTGCGAGATCACCTTGTCCTTCCAGAGCGCCACGCCGCGGTTGTTGACGCCGCAGCAGGCGACCGCCCCGGCCCAGTCCTTGTCGGTGTCCGGGTTCATCTTCCAGATCAGCTCGCCCGGGCCGTCGCTGATGTCGAGCGCGTAGACCGAGCCCCAGCCGTCGGTGACGTACATCACGCCGTCCTCGACGATCGGCGTGCCCTCGAGCCCGCCGTGCGGCCAGATGCCGCCGCCCTCGATGCCGCCGAGGGCGTAGGTCCAGGCCATCTTGAGGTTCTTGACGTTGTCCCGGTTGATCTCGTCCAGCGGCGAGTAGCGGTGGGCGGCGTAGTTCTGGTGGTGCGTCAGCCAGTTCTGCGGCTCGTTGTTCGCGCCCAGCAGCCGCTCGGCCGTCGTCTCGCTCGCCGCGAGGGCCGGCGGCACCAGCGCCGTGCCGCCGAGCAGGCCCGCCGCGACGGCCGCCCCCAAGGCCGCCGCCCGCCGTCCCGTCCTTACCATCGGTTTGCTCCTCCCTGTCGCGTCCACCGCGGTCCGCTCGCCGGCTTCGACGGGCGACCGCTGTGTGCCGACCTTGAGTTATGGAGTGAGGATTACCGGCGCGCCCTCCGGTGTCAACGCCGCGCCCCCGCGTCCGCGCGCGGGTCTTCATCTGTCC
>DATABK010000580.1:0-6255 GCA_036259695.1 Actinomycetes bacterium
GCACGTACACCCAGGCCAGGGCGAGGACGATCAGCCCGTAGAGGATCTGTCGGAACGCCTCGGTGGTGTCCAGGGTGAGCAGGAGGCGGTTGAGCACGGTCAGGATCAGCGCCCCCAGGATGGTGCCGGTGTAGCCGCCGACCCCGCCCAGGATCGAGGTCCCGCCGATCACCGCCGCCGCCACCGACGGCAGCAGGTAGGCGTTGGTCTGGTCGGGGCCGACCGAGCCGCTGATCCCGGAGAACAGCAGCCCGCCCAGGGCCGCCAGCACCGCCGACAGCACGTACACGGCCAGCAGGACCTGCCAGATGCGGACCCCGGCGAGCCGGCAGGCGATCGGGTTGTCGCCGACGGCGTAGACGGCCCGCCCCAGCCCGGTGCGCGACAGCCCGAAGATCAGCCCGGCCGCCACCAGGGCCCACACGAGCACGTTGTTGGGGATGGGCCCGAACAGGGTCCCCGAGGCGACCGTGCGCAGGACGGGCAGGATCCGGGTCGACCCGGACAGGAAGCCGTCCCCGACCAGCCCGACCGTGACCACCCCGAGCAGCACGCTGGCCATGCCCAGGGTCATGATCAGCGGGTTGACCTTGAACACGCCGACCCCGATGCCGTTGACGAGGCCGACGGCCAGGCCGACGCACAGGGCCAGGCCGAGGGCGACCACCGGCCCCTGGCCGCTCTGGTTGGCGGCCACGTAGGCGGCGAAGTTGGCCGTCATGACCGTCGACAGGTCGATCCCGCCGGTCAGCATGCAGATCGTCTGGCTGGCCGCCAGGATGGCCAGGGGGCAGGCCAGCAGCAGGGTCGAGCGGACCCCGTTGAAGGTGAACATGCCCGGGGCGAACAGCCCGGTGATGACGTACAGCAGCAGCAGGACGCCGGTCAGGGCGACCGCCGGGCGGTCGACCAGCAGCTGGCGCCAGTCCCGGGCGGCCGGGGCGGCCACGACGGTGCTCATCTCGACCTCCGCGGGATCTGGAGCAGGCCGCCGATCATCACGACCACGATGATGATCACCCCCCGGGAGACCTCGGCGTAGTTGGGGTCCCAGCCCAGGCCGAGCATCAGCGGGGGGATCAGGGCCAGGCAGAACGCGGCCAGGACGGGGCCGAGCAGGGTGCCGGACCCGCCCATCAGGTTCACCCCGCCCAGCACGACCGCGGCCACGCTGGTCAGGGTGGCGGTGGCCCCGATGGAGGCCCGCGGCTCGCCGCTGCCGGTGAAGGCGGTGGTGACCACGCCGGCCAGGCCGGAGAAGAACCCGCCCATCACATAGGCGACGATCCGGGTCCGGCCGACGTTGAGCCCGGACAGGAAGGCGGCGGCCCGGTCGCTGCCGACGGCGTAGGTGGCGATGCCGAGGCGGCTGCGCTTGAACGGCACCCATACCAGCAGGAAGATCCCGGCCAGCCACAGGGTCGCCGGCAGGGGTTGGTCGAACCCGCCGACCAGCAGCTCCTGGAACCGGAGGTTGGTGCCGCCGCCGGGGCCGTCGAGCACGATCAGGGCCAGCCCGGCCAGGATGAAGCTGGCGGCCAGGGTGACCACGATGTCGGGGACCCCGGAGACCACGGCGATGGTCCCGATGAGCCCGGACAGGATCATGGCCACGACCACGCACAGGACCGCGACCAGGAACACCGGCCCCAGGTCCTGCTCCAGCATGAGGCGGGCGGCGATGCAGTTGGTCAGCACCATCATCGCCCCCACCGACAGGTCGATGCCGCCGGAGATGACGATCACCGTCTGGGCCATGGCCAGCAGGGCCAGGGTCATGGTGCCGGCGACGATGCCGCGGACCTCGAAGGCCCCGAACGCCGGGATCTGGGAGGAGCGCCACAGGACCAGGATGCCGAGCAGCAGCGCGACCCCGACAACCCAGCCCTGGCGGCGCACGAACCGCTCCAGCCGGCTGCTCGGGCGGGGGAGGGGGGTGGCCACCTCGGCCCGCGGAGTGGCTGTCATACCGCCGTCACCTCCAGCCCGTGGGCGGCCGTGAGCAGGTCGTTCTCCGAGGCCGTCGGGGGCAGCTCGGCCACGATGGCCCCGTTGTGGAGCACCGCCGCCCGGTCGCAGACCAGCCCGATCTCGCGCAGCTCGCTGGTGAACATGACGATGGCCGCGCCGCCGTCGGCGAGCTCGCGGACCAGGTCGTAGATCTGGTGCTTGGTGCCGACGTCGATGCCCCGGGTCGGGTCGAACAGCAGCAGGGTCCGGAACCCGGCGGCCAGCCAGCGGCCGATGGTCAGCTTCTGCTGGTTGCCGCCGGACAGCCGCCGGGCCTGGGCGGCGGCCCGGGTGTCGATCGACAGCCGGTCGACCGCCTCGGAGACCTGGCGCCGCTCCCGGCCGGCGTTGATCGGCCCCCAGCGCGGTACCCGGTTGAACAGGGGCACGGCGATGTTCTCGCGGATGGGCCGCTGGGGGAGCAGGGCCATGAGCCGGTTGCTCGGGACCAGCACGACCCCGCGGCGGATGGCGTCGTAGGGGTGGCGAGCCGCCATGGGCTGGCCGTCGACCAGGATCTCGCCCCCGGCGGCCCGGACGTTCCCAGAGAGGATCTCGAACAGCCGGTCCTGGCCCTGGCCCTCGAGGGCGGCCAGGCCGAGGACCTCGCCCGCCTCGACCTCGAAGGAGACGCCGGCGTCCTCGCGGTTGATGAGCAGGTCGCGGACGACCAGGCGGGGCGCCTCCTCCTCGGGCCGCTCCCGGGCCGCCTTCCGCTCCCGGGCCACGTCGCGGACCCCGGCCGAGGCCTCGCCGAGCATGGTGGCCACGATCTGGGCCTCGCCGCCCTCCCCGGGGTGGAAGGAGGCCACGTCGCGGCCGTCGCGGAGCACGGTGCACATGTCGCAGTGCTCGCGGACCTCGGCCAGCCGGTGGGAGATGAACAGCACCGACCGGTTGCGCTGCTTCCAGCGGTTCATGATGGCGAAGACCCGCTCGGACAGGTCGGGGGGGAGGGCGGCGGTGATCTCGTCCAGCATGAGCAGCTGGGGGTCGAAGACCAGGGCCCGGGCCAGGTCGAGCATCCGCAGGAACGGCAGGGGGAGGTCGCGGACCTGCTCGTCCAGGTCGAGCCCGTCCAGGTCCATGGCGGCCAGCTCGCGCCGGACGTCGGCCGGGTCGACGCCGGTGAGCCGGAGGTTCTGGGTGACGGTGAGGTCGCGGATCAGCGCCGGGTCCTGGTAGACCGGGGCCAGCCCCCTGGCCCTGGCCTCGGTCGGGCTGTGCAGCAGCACCGGCTGGCCGTTGACCGCGACCGTGCCGCTGTCGTGGCGGAGCACGCCGGTGAGGATCTTGACCAGGGTCGACTTGCCGGCGCCGTTGGCCCCGAGCAAGGCGTGGACCTCGCCCGGGGCCACCGACAGGTCGACGGCCCGCAGAGCGACCACCGGGCCGAACGCCTTGGCCACGGCGGTCGTCTGCAGGAGCGGTTGTGTCATCTGGGGGTCGGATGTCGAGCTACTCGCCAGGGCCCTTGCAGGCGAACAGCTGCTCGTTGGTGTAGGTGGTGTACGGCTTCACCGACACGGCCGACGAGAAGGTGGCGTCGCGGTCGGGGAAGCTGTTGGCCTCCAGGGTCTCCTTGTTCTTCTCGGCGTCCCAGACCTCGGGGGTCAGCAGGGTCTCACGCTCCACCTGCTTGCCCTGGAGGACGTCGAGGGCGATGGCCGTGCCGACCCCGCCGATGACCGCCGGGTTGGTGACGGCCGCCCCCGGGTTGCCGTCCAGCAGCTGCTGGATGAACTGGTTGTTGTCGGCCCCGACGACCGGGACCGGGTCCTTGCCGACGGTCTTGAACGCGTTGACCACGGTGTAGTCGATGCCCGAGGTCCAGATGCCGTCGTAGTCGCCGGAGGTCAGCTCCTGCACGGCGATGTCGCCGCCCTTGGTGAAGTCCCAGCCGGTGAAGACCTCCTTGACCTTGATGTCCGGGTGCTTGGACATGACCTCCTGGAAGCCCTTGTCACGGTCGGAGTCGGCGGGCACGCCGTCGATCCCGCGCATGTACAGGACGTTGCCCTTGCCGCCGAGCTTGTCGGCCAGCCACTGGGCCCCCAGCCGGCCGTAGGCGACCTGGTCGTTGGTGGCCACATAGGCCGTCGGCTCGGACACGGCCTGGTCGACGGCCACGACCACGATGTTCTTCTGGGTCGCCTGCTTGATCACCGGGTTGAGCTTCTCCCGGTCCGAGGGGTTGACGATGATGGCGTTGGCGCCCTGGGAGATCAGGTTCTGGAGGTCCTGGATCTGCTCGGTCGGGCCGCCGTTCTTGGAGATGGCGATGACCTTGCTGACCTTGCCGCTGGCCAGCGCCTGGGCCTTGACCGAGCAGATCATCTGCTCGCGCCAGCCGTTGCCGGCCAGGGTGTTGCTCACGCCGATGACGAAGTTGCCGCTCTGGCCGGACCCGGCTCCGCTCCCACCTGAGGCCGAGTCGTCGTTCCCGCCGCCGCAGGCCGTCACGGCCAGGGCCAGGGCGGCGATCAGGATGCCGGCCCGCATCCACCGGGGACGCCTCATACGTGCTCCTCCCTTCCTGCGAGCACCCGCGCCAGGCGGCGCGCGTGCTCGTCGTAGGCCGCGTCGAACAGGCGCGCGGACTCCTCGTTGCCCACCACCGAGCCGCTGGTCAACACCGGGGGCATGCCACCGCGGGCGACCAGCAGCCGCGCGGTCCGGACCTTGATCTCGTTGACGACGGCCACGCCGGCCACGCTCGAGCCGGGCCCGACCGGGGTGGCCAGGCCGTCGATGGAGACGAGGGCGTCGCCGATCGGGGTGCCGAGGTCGATGACGACGTCGGCGTGGTCGAGCAGCCGGGTCCCCGACGAGTGGCCGGCCGCGGCCGCCCGGGACTCGGCCACCGAGGTCACCGCGACCACCGGCAGGCCGCGGCGGCGGGCCCCCATGGCCATCTCGATCGGGTTGGCGGTCACGCCGCGGGCGCTGAACACGACCATCGCGTCCGGCGGCGACAGGTGGAAGTTGCGCAGGATGACCTCGGCCAGTCCCTCGACCCGCTCGATGAACATGGCCTGGCGCTGGCCGTTGGTGCCGACCACCTGGGTGTGGAAGGTGGTCGAGAGCTCGACCATCGGGTGGAAGCCGGGATAGGACCCGTAGCGGGGGAACATCTCCTCGACCGACATGCGGCTGTGGCCGGTCCCGAACAGGTGGACGAGGCCGCCGTCGCCGATCGCCCGGGCGCAGATGGCGGCGGCGTCGTCCAGGGCCGCCCCCTGGGTGGCGTCGAGCTTCTCGAGCAGGGCGATCGCCGCCCGTGTCCAGCCGACCGAGGCCCCGCCGCCACCTACTTGTCTAGACATGGTCCAGACCATATCGTGGAGCCATGGCGCCGTCAACGAACACCCGAAAGACCGGACAGACCCGCTACCGGGCCATCGAGCAGTACCTCCGGGCCCTGGTCGAGCGGGCCGGGCCCGGGGACCCGCTGCCCAGCGAGGCCGAGCTGTGCGAGCGGTTCTCGGTGAGCCGCATGACCGTGCGCCAGGCCCTCCAGGAGCTGACCAACGACGGGCTGGTCGAGCGCCGCCGGGGGCAGGGGACCTTCGTCGCCCACCGGCCGGTCCACCGGCGGCCGGGGGTGTTCCTGTCCTTCACCGAGGAGATGAACCGGCGGGGGCTGCGGGCGAGCAGCCGGCTGCTGTCGGCCGGCCTGGACGACCCGCGCCGGCCCGAGGCCCTCGACCTCGGACTGGCCCCCGACAGCCAGGTCGTCCGGGTCGTGCGGGTGCGGCTGGCCGACGGCGTCCCGGTCGCCCTGGAGGACGCCGCCCTGGTCCCCGAGCTGGGCTGGGTCCTGGACGAGGACCTGGGCTGCGGGTCCCTGCACGGCGCCCTGGCCGGCCGGGGGATCATCGCCACCCGGGCCACCGGGACGATCACGGCCCGCCTGGCCCGGGCCGGCGAGACCGAGCTGCTCGACCTGGGCCCCCACTCGGCCCTCCTGGTCGAGCTGCGGATCCTGTTCGACCAGGGGGGCCGGGTGTTCGAGCGCACCGAGACCCGCTATGTGGCCGACCGGTACGTGATCGACGTCGTCCACACCGCTCCCTGAGCGGCGGCCGTCGCCGGTCAGGCGCCCGGGTCCTCCGAGGCGGGTCGGCCGCCCGGGCCCTCCCCGGCCCAGAGGGCGGCGCCGATGGCCCCGGCGCCCGGGCCAAGGGCCGCCGGGACGATCTCGTAGGCGGCCGGGTCGACCAGCGGCGCGGCCGCGGCCACGGC
>DATABK010000581.1:0-4108 GCA_036259695.1 Actinomycetes bacterium
ACTCGACCGTCCCCTCGAACCCCTCCCCGGTCTCCAGGGCCCGCCGGATGGCCCACTAGTCGAGCTCGGTGTCCAGCACCGTGGCCTCCCGGCCGAGGGCGGGCGGGGAGTGGGCGTCGGAGTTGCTGACCAGCCGGTAGCGGTCCAGCCCCGACACCCGCCAGCACATCGCCGGGTCGGCCGACAGCCCGGTCTCCAGGGCGAAGATGTGGTCGGCGAGGTCGCCGTAGCAGTCCTCGACCCGGTCGAAGCCCGACTTGGAGCCCAGGACCGCGAACCAGGGCGTCCAGACATGCGCCGGGACCAGGTAGGCGCCGTCGCCGCTCTCCAGGGTGATCTCCAGCAGGTCGCGGGAGTCCAGGCCCAGGATGGGCCGCCCGTCCGAGGCCAGGTTGCCGATCCGGGCCAGCGCCGCCGTGCAGCGGGCCGCCGAGGCCAGGTCGGGCATGTAGAGGAGGTGGTGGACCTTGCGGGTCCGGTCGGCCCGCTTGTAGATGGTGGAGATCTCCACCGTGAGCAGAAACCGCACCGGCCCCCGGCAGCTCGCCGGCAGCCGCGCCTCGACCGACCGCTCGACGTCCTCCCGGAGCCGGTACAGGCCCGGCTCGGCCGGGACCAGCGTCGAGGAGAGCTCCTCGAACCACTTGGGGTGGGTGAAGTCGCCGGTGCCGATCACGCTGATGCCCTTGCGCCGCCCCACCAGGGCCAGATGCTCCAGGTCGCAGTCCCGGCTACAGGCTCTCGAGAACTTCGAGTGAATGTGGAGGTCGGCGTAGAACGGCGGCATGGCCCGAACCTACCACGGCCGCCGGTCACCTCCGGCGGCCTGGGTATGGGAAGCTCGCGGGGCGCCAGGCGGGAAAAGGAGGGCCGATGGCCGAAGGTCCGTACCTGATGGGGATCGACTTCGGGACCGGCGGGGTGCGGGTCGGCCTGTTCGACCGCCAGGGCGCCCCGGCGGTCTTCCACGCCGTCGAGCTCCAGACCTCCCACCCGCGTCCCGGCTGGGCCGAGCAGGACCCCGACGAGTGGTGGTCGGGGCTGGCCCGGGCGACCCGCGGGGCGCTTGCGGAGAGCGGCGTGCCGGCCGGGGAGATCGCCGGCATCTCGGTCGACGCGACCGCCGCCACCGTGGTCGCGACCGACGCCGACGGCCGGCCCCTGCGACCGGCCATCATGTGGATGGACGTGCGCGCCGCCGACCAGGCCAGGCGCGTCCAGGAGACGGGCGACCCGGCGCTCAAGTACAACGGCTTCGGGGCCGTCTCGGCCGAGCTCGGCCTGCCCAAGGCGCTGTGGCTCAAAGAGAACGAGCCCGACACCTGGAAGGGGGCGGCCCGGGTCGGCGAGTGCGCCGACTGGGCCATCCAGCGCCTGACCGGCGAGGCCGCCGCCTCGGTCAACACCGTCAGCGGCAAGTACTACTACGACCGCGACTCCGGCGGCTTCCCGGCGAGCCTGTACGAGGCCGTCGGGGTCGAGGACCTGCTCGACAAGACCCCCCGGCGGGTCCTCGACCTGGGCGTGGCCGTCGGGGAGCTGCGCGAGGACGCCGCCGACGAGCTCGGGCTGGCGGCGGGCACGCCGGTGGCCGAGGGCGGCATCGACGCCCACGTCGGGGCGCTCGGCCTCGGAGTCGTCTCCCCGGGCATGCTGGCCCTGATCACCGGCTCCTCCCACGTCATCATCGGCCAGGCCGCCGACGCCATCCACGACCCCGGCTTCTGGGGCGCCTACACCGACGCCATCATCCCCGGGCAGTACACGGTCGAGGCCGGCCAGGCCTCCACCGGCTCGGTGGTCGCCTGGTTCAAGCACAACCTCGCCGGCGGGGCGGTCGCCGAGGCCGACCGGCGCGGCGTCGACCCCTACGTGGTGCTGAACGAGCTGGCCGCCGAGGTCCCGGTCGGCTCCGAGGGCCTGGTCGTGCTGGACTACTTCCAGGGCAACCGCTCCCCCTACACCGACCCCCACGCCCGCGGGCTGATCTCGGGCCTGTCGCTGCGCCACGGCCCCGGGCACCTGTTCCGGGCCATCCTGGAGGGCATCTGCTTCGGCACCGAGCTGATCTTCCGGACCCTGCGCAAGCACGACTTCGAGCTCAAGTCGATCGTCGCCGCCGGCGGGGCCACCCGCAGCGACCTGTGGATGCAGCTCCACGCCGACATCTCCAACGTCCCCGTCTCGATCCCCCGAGAGCCCGAGGGCCCGGTCCTGGGGGCGGCCATGCTGGCCGCGGTCGGGGCCGGGGTCCACCCCGACATCCAGACGGCCGCGGCCGAGATGGTCCACGTCGAGCGGACCATCGAGCCCGACCAGGGGCGCCACCAGGAGTACGCCTTCTTCATGGACCGCTACACCGAGCTGTACCCGGCCACCAAGGACGTGATGCACCAGGTCACCAGCCATGTCGCCGGCGCCGGGGGAGCCGCCGATGGGTGAGGAGCGGATCCGGGCGGCCCTGGCCGAGGCGACCGACACCGCCGACGTGGTGCTCGGCCAGGGGGCGCTGGGCTCGGTCGCCGAGGTCGTCGGGCGGACCTTCGGCGGGCGCCGAGTGGTCGTGGTCGCCGACGCCACCACCTGGCGGGTCGCGGGCGAGCAGGTCCAGCGGCGGCTCGAGGCGGCCGGCCTGGCCACCGAGGCCCCCTACGTGTTCCCGCCGGACACCTTCGTGCTCGCCGACTACACCAACATCGAACGGCTCCGGGATGCGCTCAGTGGCCACGACGCCGTCCCGGTGGCGGTCGGCTCGGGCAGCCTCAACGACATCGTCAAGCGGGCCGCCTCCGAGGCCGGCCGGCCGTACCTGGTCGTGGCCACGGCGGCCTCGATGGACGGCTACACCGCCTTCGGCGCGGCCATCACCCGAGACGGCTACAAGCAGACCATGACCTGCCCGGCGCCGCGGGCGGTCGTGGCCGACCTCGAGGTCCTGGCCGGGGCCCCGCCCGACATGACCGCCTCCGGCTACGGCGACCTGCTGGGCAAGGTCACGGCTGGGGCCGACTGGCTGGTCGCGGACGCCCTCGGGGTCGAGCCGGTCGACCCCAGGGCCTGGGAGCTGGCCCAGGGCCCGCTGCGCGAGGCCATCGGCCGGCCCAAGGAGCTGGCCGGCGGCGACCGGGAGGCGCTCGACCGCCTCGTCGAGGGCCTGGTCCTGTCCGGGCTGGCCATGCAGGCCCACGCCTCCTCCCGGCCCGCCTCGGGCGCCGAGCACCAGTTCAGCCACCTGTGGGAGATGGAGGGCCTTGGCCACGACCGGCGGCCGCCGCTGTCGCACGGCTTCAAGGTCGGGGTCGGCACGGTGGCCATCGCCGCCCTCTACGAGCGGCTCCTGGAGCGGGACCTGGCCGCCCTGGACGTCGAGGCGCTGGTCCGGGCCTGGCCGGGACCCGAGGAGGCCGAGGCCGCGGTCCGGGCCGCCCACACCACCCCGGGCCTTGACGAGGCCGCCGTCGCCGAGACCATGGCCAAGCACGCCGACCCCGCCACCCTGGAGCGGCGCCTGACCCTCCTCGCCGGCCGCTGGCCGGAGCTCCGCGACCGGCTCCGGGCCCAGCTGCTCCCGGCCGACCGGGTCCGGGAGCTGCTGGCCGCGGCCGGCTGCCCGACCCGGCCGTCGGAGCTCGGGCTCCCGGCGGCGGCGTTTACGGCCACCTACTCCCGGGCCCGGATGATCCGCCGCCGCTACACCGTCCTCGACCTGGCCGCCGAGACCGGCACCTTCGGCGAGCTGGTCGACGAGTTGTTCGCCCCCGGCGGGTTCTGGGCCGACGAGGCGCCCGGCTAGCCCCGGGCGGCGTGCCGGTAACTTATACGGTTCAGTTAGGTATTGACGCCGGTCCAGTAGGGTGCTTTCATCCCTCTACTTACACGGTTCAGTAACCGAGGGGACCAGCTGTGGGGAGCGACCGGGACAAGCTGCTGGTTGGGGGGCGGCCCTGGCTGGGGGTCAACTTCTGGTCACGGACCGGCGGGCCGCTGATGTGGCGCGGCTACGACCCCGGGGTGATCCGGGAGGAGCTAGCCACCCTGGCCGGCAACGGGCTCAACCTGACCCGGTCGTTCTGCTACTCGCCCGCCTTCCATCCCGCGCCCGACCGGC
>DATABK010000582.1:0-6264 GCA_036259695.1 Actinomycetes bacterium
CTCAAGTCGACCACGGCGGTGTACGGGTCGGCGGCCGGCGACCCGGCGGTGTGGACCGAGAGCATGTCGCACGAGACGCCCCGGCACGGCTTCGGCAGGGACGCCATCGAGGTCGAGGACTATGTCCGCTCCTTCGACCGGCGCCGGCCCGACGTCGCCGTGACCGTGCTGCGGCTGGCCAACCAGGTCGGGCCGACGGTCGACAACCCGCTGACCCGCTACTTCGAGCTGCCGGTCTGCCCGACGGTGCTCGGCTTCGACCCGCGGCTGCAGTTCCTGCACGAGGAGGACACCGCCGAGGTGCTCCTGCGGGCCACCATGGGCCCGGCCGTGCCCGGGACCTTCAACGTCGCCGGGGACGGGGTGGTGCTGCTCAGCCAGGCCATCCGGATCGCCGGCAAGCCGCCCCTGCCCATCCCCGAGCCGCTGGTCGGGCGGGTCGCGGAGCTGGCGGCGCTGACCGTCGACTTCTCCCCCGAGCAGGTCCGGTTCCTCCAGTACGGGCGAGTGGCCGACACCTCGGCGGCGGCCGAGCAGCTCGGCTTCCTCCCCAAGTGGACCTCACGGCACGCCTTCGAGGACTTCGCCTCCAGACTGCACCGACTGATCACCGAGGAGCAGGTCCTCCGCCTCGAGCACGAGGCCCTGGCCCTCCTCCGCCGCACCGTCGGGCGGGCCACCTGATGAGCCCGGCCCGGGAACGCTGCCAGGCGCGGACGAGAACGGGGGACCGCTGCCGCAACCCGGCGGGTTCGGACGGGCTGTGCGCCGTCCACCGCCGGCAGGCGGAGGGGAGGGCCGGGCCGGGTCGGGGTGCGCCGACACCCCGCCCACCGGAGCCTGGGGCCCCGGAAGGGGAGCCCGTCGGGCCGTTGCTGGACTGGGCTGAGGAGGCGCTCGAGTTCCTTGGGCGGCGGGTGCTCGGCGAGTACGAGGTCGACGAGTTCGGCCACGACCCGGACCTGGTCGAGCACGTCCTGGCCCCGCTGCTGCGGCCCCTGTACCGGCGCTGGTGGCGGGTCGAGACCCGCGGGCTGGAGCACGTCCCGGACAGCGGGCCGGCGCTGGTCGTTGGCAACCACGCCGGCACCCTGCCCTTCGATGCCCTGATGGTCGGCCTGGCCCTGCTGGACGAGCACCCGGCGCACCGGACCCTGCGGATGCTCGCCGCCGACCTGGCGTTCAACCTGCCGGTGGTCGCCCCCCTGGCCCGCAAGTCGGGCACCACCCTGGCCTGCGCCGAGGACGCGACGCGGCTGCTGGAGGCCGGCCAGCTGGTCGGGGTCTGGCCTGAGGGCTACAAGGGTCTGGGCAAGCCCTACCGGGAGCGCTACCAGCTCCAGCGCTTCGGTCGGGGTGGGTTCGTCGAGGTCGCCCTGCGGACGGGCGCGCCGATCGTGCCCGTGGCCGTGGTCGGCAGCGAGGAGATCTACCCGATGGTGGCCAACCTGCGCCGCCTGGCCCGCCTGCTCGGGTTCCCCTACTTCCCGGTGACCCCGACCTTCCCGGCCCTCGGCCCCCTGGGGGCGATCCCGCTGCCATCGAAATGGCTGATCGAGTTCTGTCCCTCCATCGAAACAGCCCACCTGGGGCCGGAGGCGGTGCTGGACCCGATGGTGCTGTTCGACCTGACCGACCAGGTCCGGGACACCATCCAGCAGACCGTCCACAAGAACCTGCTGGCGCGCCGTGGCGTCTTCGGCTGATCACCCGCACGCTCCGCAGCCTTCCCAAATTGGCATAAACGGGGTACTACGGTGACGTGCTCCGCCGCCGACGCCCTCCGGGAGGCTCGCCCATGCGCACGATCACCAGACGCCCGACGGCCCTGCTGCTGGCCGCCGCCCTCCTCGCCCTCGGCCTGACCCAGGTGGCCGGGGCCACCGCCCAGCCGGAGCGGGTCGACAAGGGCGGGCGCAAGCTCCCGCTCGTCATCGGCCACCGCGGGGCCAGCGGCTACCGGCCCGAGCACACCCTGGCCTCCTACCGGCTGGCCATCGGGATGGGTGCCGACTACATCGAGCCCGACCTGGTCTCGACCAAGGACGGCGTCCTGGTGGCCAGGCACGAGAACGAGATCTCGGCCACCACCGACGTCGCCGACCACCCCGAGTTCGCCGACCGCCGGACCACCAAGACGATCGACGGCGTGCCCCTCACCGGCTGGTTCACCGAGGACTTCACCCTGGCCGAGCTGCGCACCCTGCGGGCCAAGGAGCGCATCCCCGACCTGCGGCCCGACAACACCGTGTTCGACGGCCTCTACCGGGTTCCGACCTTCCAGGAGGTCATCGACCTGGCCAAGCGGGCCGGAGTCGGGATCTACCCGGAGACCAAGCACCCGACCTACTTCGACTCGATCGGCCTCTCGCTCGAGGAGCCGCTGGTGGCCACCCTGCGTGCCAACGGCTACCAGGGCCCCAGGGCCAAGGTGTTCATCCAGTCGTTCGAGACCAGCAACCTCAAGGAGCTGAACCGCCGCACCCGGCTGCCCCTGGTCCAGCTGCTGAGCGACGTCGGCGCACCCTATGACCTGGTGGCCGCGGGCGACCCGCGGACCTACGCCGACCTCTCCACCCCCGAGGGCCTGGCCGAGATCGCCACCTACGCCGACGGCATCGGACCGAGCAAGAACCAGATCGTCCCCCGCGACGCCGACCAGAACCTGCTCGAGCCGACCAGCCTGGTCGACGACGCCCACCGGGCCGGCCTGCTGGTCCACCCCTACACGTTCCGGAACGAGAACAACTTCCTCCCGGCCGACTTCCGCCAGGGCAACCCGGCCAGCCCCGCCTACCTCCGCGCCACCGGGGACGCCCCGGCCGAGTACCGGCTGTTCTTCCGCCTCGGGGTCGACGGCCTGTTCTCCGACAACCCCGACACCGCGGTGGCCAGCCGCCACCGGTTCTTCAACCGGGGCTGACCCGGCTAGGTCGGCGCCGGCGCCACGGTCGTGGTCGCCGGCGCCGCGGTGGTCGCCGGCCGGCTACTCGGCGGAACGGTCGCCGCCGAGGTCCGCGGCGCCGCGGCCGAGGGCGCGACCACGACCCCGCCGGCCACGGTCGGGCTGGTCGTGCTCGGCTCGACCACCGTGGTCGGCGGCGCCCCGACGCGACTCCCACCGTCCGCCGCAGCCACCCTGCTGGTCGCGGTGGGGCAGTCCGTCCGGCACACGCCGTCGGCTGCCCGACCCCCCGAACGCCTGCAAGGCCAGCACGACCACGGTCCCGCTGATGGCCACGGCCGTCGCCACCCACGGCCGCCGGGCCAGCCATGCGCCCATCCCACGAACACCCGGGGCACGGGCAGTCGAATCCGCGACCTCCGGCTGCCAGGCCCCCCGGAGGGGGAATGTAGCCGACCCGGGGTGGGTGGTGCCCACGGCTGTCCACAGGCCCCGGGGTGGGGGCCGCGGTGGGCATGCCGGTTCCTGAGGACGGCGGGGGGCCGAGGCCCAAGTGGGGGCTTTCAGCGGCTGAGCAGGAGCTGCACCGCGGCCGCGAGCACGATCACGATGAGCAGGGCGGCCACGGCGATGGCGGTCCCGGTGCGCATGCGGCTGAGGATTCTACCCGTTCCCGGAGGGCGCGCGAGCGGGGGCCAGCCGCGCGCCCTTGGCCAGCTCGGCTCGGGCGATGCCGAGGTTCTCGCGGAGGACCTCGAGGAGGGCCTTGCGGTCGTCGGCCCAGGTCCGCACGTCGAGCTCGAGGGTGACGCCGCCGCCGAAGCCGCCGGCCGCGACCCGCTGGAGGAAGTCGCCGATGGGCAGGACCCCGCGGTCCAGCAGCCCGTGGGTGTCGCGGCCGCGGCCGTCGTTGTTGGAGACGTGGAGGTGGACGACCCGGTCGGCCAGCTCGTCCCAGGCGGCCAGCAGGTCGCCCCCGCACACGGCCAGGTGGCTGGTGTCCAGGACCAGCGACGGCCAGCGGCCGAGCTCGGCCGGGGCGGTGCCGCTGAAGAAGCGGAGGCTGCGGCCGTTCACGCTGATGGGGAACATGTTCTCGACGGCGACGGTCACGCCCGTCTCCTCGCGGATCCGGGGGATGGCCTCGTCCAGCCAGGCCGCGTACTGGGTCTGCCAGCGGTACGGGGGGTGGATCACCACCGTCGACACCTTGGCCGTCTCGGCGAAGCGGACGCAGCGCTCCAGCTTGCCCTTGGGATCGGTCCCGAAGACCAGCCAGGTGGCGACCAGGAACGGGCCGTGCACGGCCGGTACGGGCACGCCGTAGCGGGCGGCCAGCGCCCCCAGCCGGTGCGGGTCCTGGCTCAGCCTGTCCTGCATGATCATCAGCTCGGCGCCGTCGAAGCCGGCCTCGCCGATCAGCTCGAAGGTCTCCTCGAGCGAGAACATGAAGAACGGCCCGGTGGCGGCGAGCACCGGGGGCAGCTGGGGCGCCGGGAACTGGGTCAAGATCGCTCCTCGATGAACGACAAGCCGGGCGTACTGCTGAAGCGCGCGGCGGATGCTACCAAGCTACAAGAAGTGCAGTTGGCCGGGCGGGACTAGACTCCGGGCATGCACTGGCTGCTCCCGGGGGTCGCCGCGGCCGCCTCGGCCGCGTTCGCGGTCGCGGTGCTGCGCCAGTACGCGGCCCGGCGCCGCCCCCACCAGCTCGCCTGGGGCATCGCCCTGTCCATGTTCGCGGTCGCCTCGCTGGCCCTGGCCGCCGGGGTGGTGGCCGGGTGGACGCCGCTGTCGTTCAAGCTCTACTACCTGTTCGGGGCCGTCCTGAACGTGCCCTGGCTCGCTCTCGGCACCGTCGAGCTGCTCGGTGGCGCCGCCGTCCGGCGGGCGTATGTGGCCGGCCTGGCCGCGTTCACGCTGCTCGGCGTCGTCCTGGTCGCGCTGGCCAGGGTGACCCCGGCCGACCTGGCCGGGCTGCTGCCCGAGGGCAAGGAGTTCCTGCCGCTGGCCGTGCGGGTCCTGGCCGTGCTCGGCAACACCGTCGGCACCCTGATCGTGGTCGGCGGGGCGGTGGCCAGCGGCCTGGCCCTGCGCTCGCGGCGCGACCTGCGCCGCCGGTTCGAGGGCAACCTCCTGATCGCGCTGGGCGTGCTGCTGGCGGCCAGCGGGGGCGTGTTCGCCTTCCTGGCCTCCAGCGACAAGCTCGCCCTCGGCCTGGCCCTGGGGGCGACCGTGATGTACCTGGGCTTCCGCCGGGCCTCGGCGCCGGCCCGTCCGCCGGTCGCCTCCGGGCCGTGACCCCGATGACCAGGGTCACCCTCTACACCCGGGCCGGCTGCCATCTGTGCGAGGAGGCCGAGCGGGTCCTGCGCCAGGAGCAGGCCGCCGCCGGGTTCGGCCTGGACCTTGTCGACATCGACCGCGACCCGGAGCTGGCCCGCCGCTACGGGGTGCGGGTCCCGGTGGTGGCCGTGGACGGCCAGGACCTGTTCGAGTACGAGGTCCCCGTTGACCTGCTGCGGGCCCGTCTCACGCTGGACGGCGCCGATTGAGAACACGATCACGAGAGCCTAGACTCGGGATTGAACAGTAACGGGGGTGGGAGTCCGTGCGAGACCGTATTCCGGAAGCGACCGTCGCCCGCCTGCCCGTCTACCTCCGCTGCCTGGTCGACATGTCGGAGCGTGGGACCCACCGCGTCTCCTCCGACCAGCTGGCCGACGCGGCCGGGGTCAACTCGGCCAAGGTCCGCAAGGACCTGTCCTACCTCGGCTCCTACGGCACCCGGGGGGTCGGCTACGACGTCGAGTACCTGATCTACCAGGTCCGCCGGGAGCTCGGCCTGGAGCAGGACTGGGCGGTGGCGATCGTCGGGGTCGGCAACCTCGGCCACGCCCTGGCAAACTACCGGGGCTTCGCCGAGCGCGGCTTCCGCATCGCCGCCCTGCTGGACGCGGACGGCGGCAAGGTGGGCGAGGAGCTGGGCGAGCTGACCGTGGACCACATCGACGACCTGGACCGCGTGGTGAAGGAGGAGCAGGTGGCGATCGGCATCATCGCCACCCCGGCACCGGCCGCCCAGGAGGTCTGCGACCGGCTGGTCGCGGCCGGGGTCACCTCGATCCTGAACTTCGCCCCGGCCCACCTCCAGGTGCCGCCCGGGGTCTCGCTGCGCAAGGTCGACCTCTCGACCGAGCTGCAGATCCTCTCCTTCCACGAGCAGCGCCGAGCCGCCGTCGACCTGGTCCGCCAGGTCTCGGCCAGGAACCGGGGCACCGACGCTCCGCCAGGGCCCGAGGCCCGGGACTGAGCGCCGTGCCGGTCTTCGTCATCGGGGCGAACTTCCGCAGCGCACC
>DATABK010000583.1:0-3811 GCA_036259695.1 Actinomycetes bacterium
AGGTTGAAGTACGAGTGGTTGGTGAGGTTGACGTGGGTGGGGGCGTCGGTGGTGGCCCGGTAGTCGATGCGCAGCTCGTTGTCCGGGCTCAGCCGGTAGCGGGCCCGCACCGACAGCGTGCCCGGGTAGCCCATCTCGCCGTCGGGGCTGGTGTAGGCCAGCTCCAGGGCGGCCGCGTCCTGGCCACCGGTCGCGGTCCAGACCCGCTTGTCGAACCCCTCGGTGCCGCCGTGGAGGCTGTTGGGGGGGTTGTTGACCGGCAGGGCGTAGGCGCGGCCGTCCAGGGCGAAGCGCCCGCCGGCGATCCGGTTGGCGTAGCGGCCGATCAGCGCCCCGAAGTAGGGGGTGTTGTCGCGCACATAGCTGTCGAGGTCGGTGAACCCCAGGGCCACGTTGGCCGGCCGGCCGTCGCGGTCGGGGACCTGGATGGTCTGGAGGATGCCGCCGTAGGTGAGCACCCGCACGACCAGGCCCCGGCCGTTGTCCAGGGTGTGGCGGTGCACCTCGGTGCCGTCGGCCAGGGCCCCGAACGGCTCGGCCTCGGCCGGGATGTGCTGCGGCATGGGTCGATCCTCCCGTGGGGTCCTCGGTCCGCCCGGACAGTACTACGCCCCGGCGCCCTCGTCCGCCGGGCGCGTTAGGGTGATGCCATGCAGCGGATCTCGACGACGGTCATCGGGCTGGTTGGCGAGCGGGCGCGGCTCTGCGCCGAGGGCCTGGAGCGGGCGTCCAACATCCGGGTCGAGCTCCCCGACCCGGATGCGCCGCCGCTGGAGCGGGCCGCGGCCGCCTGGCAGGCCGCGACCAGCGCCCACCTGCCGTACCTGGTCCATGACGCCGACCCCCTGGCCCTGGTCGCCGCCGCCTGGGTGCGCCGCTACGACGAGCAGGGACCGGCCGGCGAGCTCGAGGTCGCCGTGCGCGAGACGCTGGCCCGGTGGCGGTCCCGGACGATCGACCTCCCCGACTACTACATCCTCCTGGACCCCGGGTCCTGGGACGCGACCCGCCGCCACTGGTACCTGGGGGTGCTGCACCGGGCCGCCCCGGCCCGGGTGGTCCCGGCCGACGCGGCCGCCGACCGGGTCCAGACCAGCATCGCCAAGCTGTCCAGCGGCCGCTGGTGGCCGGAGCTGGACCGGCTCCTGGCCGACGTCGACCGGGTCGTCCCGGACAAGGTCTGACCGTCAGCGAGGGGGGAAAGGAGCGCCGGTGCGGTATCGGATCGTGGCCGAGGCCTACCGGGACCTGGAGGCGGCCAGCGCCCGGCTGGCGCTGATCGGCCGGCTGGCCGAGCTGGTCCGCCAGACCCCCGACGACCTGCTGCCGACGGTGGCCCTGCTGTGCCAGGGCCAGATCGCCCCCGACTTTGCCGGGGTGGAGCTGGGCCTGGCGGAGCGGCTGGCCGCCCGGGCGGTCGCCCAGGCCGTGGGGGTGCCGGCCGAGGAGGTCCTGGCCGGGGCCAGGGAGACCGGCGACCTCGGCCTGGCCGCCGAACGGCTCCTGGGCGCCGTGGGTGAGCAGCGACCGCCGACGCTCGAGGTGGAGGCGGTGTTCGCCGGCCTGCACCAGGTCGCCGAGGCCCAGGGGACCGGCTCGGTGGCCCGCAAGCTGGCCGGCCTGGCCGGCCTGCTCGCCCAGGCGACCCCGCTGGAGGCCCGCTACCTGGTCCGGACGGTCACGGCCAGCCTGCGGCTGGGGATCGGCACCGCCACCATCCTGGACGCCCTGGCCGAGGTCCACGCCGGCGGCCGCAAGGCCCGGCCGCTGCTGGAGCGGGCCTACAACATCTGCTCCGACCTCGGCCTGGTCGCCTTCACCCTGGTCGCTGGCGGCCTGGCCGCGGTCGAGGCGATGCAGGTGCGGGCCGGGAACCCGGTGCGGCCCATGCTCGCCCAGCGGCTCAGCGAGCCGGCCGAGATCCTGGCCAAGCTCGGTGGGACCTGCGCGGCCGAGCACAAGTACGACGGCATCCGGGTCCAGGCCCACCGCACCGCCGACGGCGCCCTGGAGCTGTTCACCCGCCGCCTGGAGCGGGTCTCGGGCCAGTTCCCGGACGCGGTCAAGGCCCTGGAGGCCGGCCTCGGGCCACGGGAGGTGATCCTGGAGGGTGAGGTGGTGGCCGTCGACCCGGCGTCGGGGGAGCTGCGCCCGTTCCAGGACGTGATGTTCCGCCGCCGCAAGTACGGCATCGCCGAGGCGACCAAGGACGTGCCGGTGAGCATGTTCTGCTTCGAGCTCCTGTACGCCGACGGCGAGGACCTGACCGGGCTCCCCTACCTGGATCGGCGGGCCCGGCTGGCCAGGGCCGTGACCACTTCGCCCCGGCTCCAGCTGGCCGCCGCCAGCCAGGTCGGCGACGAGCCCCACCTGGAGGCGGTGTTCCAGCAGGCCGTGGCCGACGGCTGCGAGGGAGTGATCTGCAAGTCGGTCGCCCCGGCGTCCTCCTACCAGGCCGGCGCCCGTGGCTGGCAGTGGATCAAGCTCAAGCGCGACTACCGCAGCGAGCTGTCCGACACCCTGGACCTGGTCGTCGTCGGCGCCCTGGCCGGCCGGGGCCGCCGCGCCGGCATGTACGGCGCCCTGCTGCTGGCCGTCTACGACCCCGACGGCGACCGCTTCCAGACCGTCTGCAAGTGCGGCACCGGCTTCTCCGACGCCGAGCTGGCCGCCCTCCCGGCCCGCCTGGCCCACCTGGCCCGGCCCGAGCCCCCGCCGCGGGTCGACGCCCGCCGCCATGCCGACGTCTGGTTCGAGCCCGCCCTGGTCGTCGAGGTCCTGGCCGCCGAGCTCACCGTCTCCCCGACCCACACCGCCGCCTGGGGCCGGCTCCAGGAGGACGCCGGCCTGGCCCTGCGGTTCCCCCGCTTCACCGGCCGCTGGCGCGACGACAAGGCCCCCACCGACGCCACCACCGTGGCCGAGCTCCTGGAGCTGTACCGCCCGGCCAGCGCCAGCTCCTGACCGTCCCGTCCCCGGGGTTGCACGGGCCTCCGGGTGGTAGCCCCATCGCCGGCCGACCACCAACCAGGAGGAGCCATGGCACTCCAGATCACCGACGTGCAGAAGGCGCTCAAGGGTGTCGACTACCCGGCCAGCAAGGACGACCTGGCCAGCCACGCCGAGGGCAACGGGGCCGACCGCGAGCTGGTCGATGCCCTCCGCAACATGAGCAAGGACTCCTTCGACGGGCCCAACGCCGTCATGAAGGAGCTCAAGGGCTCCCTCACCGGCTCGAGCGACTGACCGCCGCGGTCATCCGGCCGGCGGGCCGGCGGCCTCGGCCGCCAGCAGGTCCAGGGCCTCGGCCAGGACCGCGTCCACGGTGACGTCGGCCACGAACGAGGCCTCGTGCCGGGCCCGGCAGTCCTCCCGGAGGCCGTCGGCCCCACATCCCGGGCAGCGCAGCCGCCAGGAGGTCGGTGCCCGGTGCCGGGCCCGGGACAGCGGCCCGTAGCTGCCGAGGTTGACGCACCAGTACACGGCGACGGTGGCCGTGCCGACCGCGGCCGCCAGGTGCCGAGGGCCGGAGTCGTTGCCGACCAGCAGGGTGGCCCGCTCGAGCAGGCCGGCCAGCCCACCGAGCCCCAGCCGGCCGGTGAGGTCGGCGGCGTCGGCGTCGAGGGCGGCCAGGAGCCGCTCGGTCAGTGGCCGCTCGGCCGCCGTGCCGACCACGGCCAGCCGCGCCCCCTTGCGGGCCAGCTCGCCGCCGACGCCGGCCAGCCGCTCCACCGGCCAGCGCCGCCGCGGGTCGTTGGCGCCCGGATGCAGGACGACCAGCGGCTCCTCGCCCTCGGGCAGCACCGCCGCC
>DATABK010000584.1:0-7262 GCA_036259695.1 Actinomycetes bacterium
GCCGCTCGCCCGACAGGCCGAAGGCGAACCCGGCCAGGGCGACCACGAACACCACCAGCCCGACCACCGCCGCCGGGGCCAGCTCGCCGGCCGCGTCGCCCCCGGCGACCAGCAGGCCGAGGGCCACGATCGGCATGCCGAGCTTCACGAAGTTGTTCCAGACCCCCTGGACCAGCAGCGACAGGGCGATCGGGCCGTTCCCGAACCCGTAGGAGGTGTAGAACCGGTAGGTCACCCCCAGCCCGACCGCCTGGCCCGCCGGGAGCACGTTCCCGACGGCGGTCGAGGCGTGGCTCTCCAGGGCGGCCTGGCGCAGGCTGAGCCCGGGCAGGGCGGCCAGCTGGGGCAGCAGGTAGGAGAGGAGGTTCCAGATCGCGGCCAGCAGCAGGGTGGCCAGCTCCAGCCAGGTCATGGCCCGCAGGGTGGCCCAGACCTGGTCGACGTCGACCAGGTTGGGCAGCAGCCCGAGGTAGACGGCGGCCACGACCGCCACCGCCAGCAGCACCCGGACCACCAGCCGCCGCCGGCTCGGCCGGCCGCGGGCCGCCGGCTCCTCGGACTGAGCCACCCCGTCCCTCCTCCTCATGCCCGTGACAGGGGGAAATCGTGTCACGTCCGGAGCCGTCGGCCACCAAACCGGCTGCTTGCCGCGAAACCGGGCGGCGAGGGAGACTTGCGCGATGGTGGGCAGGCTCAGGGCGTATCTAGCCGTCGTCTCGGCGATCGGCTTCGTGGTCCTCGCGCTGCTCGCGGCGAGCATCGACCTCGACCGGGTCCGCGACAGCCTGCCCGAGGGGGCCATGCTGGCCCTGGTCGTGCTGGTCGCCCCGTTCCTGTCGATCCCGCTCAGCCGGGACGGGCGCGGCCCCAGCATCCACGTGGACACGCCGTTCGCCTTCGCTCTGGTCCTGGCCGCCGGGGCCGGGGCGGCGGCGCTGGTCATGGCCGCCTCGGGCGCGCTCTACGACCTCGCCCACCGCAAGCCGCTGGCCAAGGTCGCCTTCAACAACGGCACCCACACGATCGGCCTGGCCGCCGGGGCGCTCGCCTGGACGACCCTGGCCGGCGGCCCGGTCACCGGCAGCTCGGCCCTGCCGGCGATCCTGACCGGGACGGCGGTGTTCATCATCGTGAAGATGGCGCTGTTCGGCGTGGCCGTGGCCATGGACTCCTCCGTCCGGCCGGTGGTCAGCCTCTCCCGGTTCCTGCGCCACCTGGTCCTGGTCGTGGTCATGGCCCAGGTCGGCGTGCTGGTGCTGGTGCTGGCGACCGAGCGCCCGGCGCTGCTGCTGCTCGCCCTGGGCCCGATGCTCGCCGCCTACCTGCTGCTGCGCAGCGAGAGCCGGGCCGTCCTTGACCGCCAGGACGCCGAGGCCACGGCCCGGCGGGAGGCCGGGCTGCGGGTCCAGGAGCAGGAGGTGGCCCGCAAGCTCAAGGAGACCGACCAGATGAAGGACGACCTGCTGGCCATGGTCTCCCACGAGCTCCGGACCCCGCTCACCACCGTGGTCGGGGCGTTGCGGCTGCTCTCGGCCGGCCCCGAGCTCAGCCCCGACGAGCGCCAGGAGATGCTGGAGATGGCCGACCGCCAGGCCCGGCGCCTGCGGGTGCTGATCGAGCAGCTGCTGCTGGCCGCCCAGTCCGACAACAGCCGGGCCACCTTCCTGTCGGCCGCGGCCGAGCAGGCCGAGGTCGACGCGGCCGAGCTGCTCGTCGAGGCGGCCACCGAGGCCCAGGCGGGCACCTGTGGCGACCGGGTCCGGGTCCGCTGCGACGCCACCCTGCCGGTCCGCGTCGCTCCCGACCCGGTCCTGCAGATCCTCGGCAACCTGGTCGACAACGCCTGCAAGTACGCGCCCGAGGACAGCCTGGTCTGGCTGTCCGGCGAGCGCGACGGGGCCGACGCCGTCCTGGCCGTGGAGGACGAGGGCGGCGGGGTCCCGCCCGCCGAGCGCGAGCGGATCTTCGAGCGCTTCACCCGCCTGGAATCCGGCCGCGGCCTCGGCCTTGGGCTCTACATCGCCCGCCAGCTGGCCCGGGCCCAGGGCGGCGACCTCGTCGCCACCGACGCCCGCATCGCCACCGGCGCCCGGTTCGAGCTCCGCCTCCCGGTCCGCCAGCAGGGACCCGTGTCCGCTAGCGTGGGCGCGTCCACCTCGGACCCGAAGACGAAGGGACCCGCATGGCCGTTTCCTCGCTGATGGTGCCGCTCGGCACCCCGGCGCATGACGTCGAGCTGCCGTCGGCCGACGGCACGACCGTGCGGCTGGCCGACCTGGACGGGCGGGCGCTGCTGGTCATGTTCCTCTGCAACCACTGCCCGTACGTGCGCCACGTCGAGCGCCAGCTCGGGGCGGTGGTCGCCGAGTACACCGGGCGGGGCGTGGCCGCGGTCGGCATCGTCAGCAACGACCTGGAGGCCTACCCCGAGGACGGCCCGGCCGGCATGGCCGAGCAGGCCCGCCGGGCCCGGTTCGAGTTCCCCTACCTCCTGGACGAGACCCAGCAGGTGGCGGCCGCCTACCGGGCCATGTGCACCCCCGACCTGTTCGTCTACGACGCCGACCGCAGGCTCGCCTACCGCGGCGCCTTCGACGACAGCACGCCCCGCAACGGCCGGCCGGTCACCGGCGCCCTGTTGCGCCAGGCCCTCGACCGGGTCCTGGAGGGCCAGCCGGTGCCCGAGCCGCACCGCCCCAGCATGGGCTGCAGCCTCAAGTGGCGGCCCGGCAACCAGCCGAGCTGGCTGATCGCCACCGGCTGAGCGGCCCCGCGGGCGCGGGGCCGCGTGAGCCCTGGCCTCCTGCCTACTGCCCGATCGTCGGGTCGCCGGCGGCGCTCCGCCAGATCGAGGTCACGGCCGGACGGGGCAGGCTGTCCCCGCCACCCGGCCAGTGGCTGGTCGGCTCCTCGACCGTGCCGCCCTCGCCCGGGTGCTGGACGGCGATGAACAGCGACCGGTTGTCCCGGGTGAGCAGCGGCCCGCAGGTCTCGGCCCCCACCGGCACGGTGGCGAACAGCTGCACGTGCCCACGCTCCCGTCCCCGGGTCGGGCAGGCAAACAAGCCGTTGTTGCCCCCGGTGGGCTGGGTTCCGTCGGTGGCCAGCCAGATGTTGCCCTCGTTGTCGAAGGTCATGTTGTCGGGCGAGCCAATGGGGCTGACCAGTTCCTTGGGGTAGCCGGCGAAGTAGGTGTCGGGCTTGGCCGGGTCGCCGCAGAGCAGGAAGATCCGCCAGGTGAAGGAGGTCGAGTCGGCGTCGTCGCCGTCCTCGCGGATCTCCAGCACGTGCCCGTAGGGGTTGGGGGTGCGTGGGTTGCCCGGGTTGGGGGTCATCCGCTCGGTGTTGTTGGTCAGGTTGACGTAGACCCGGCCGTTGACCGGGTTGCGCTGGATGTCCTCGGGCCGGTCCATCTCGGTCGCGCCGACCGCGTCGCCGGCCCCCCGGGTGTTGATCAGCACCTCGGCCTGGCTGGCGAAGCCGTTGGCGGCCGTGAGCGGCCCCTGGCCGTGGACCAGGGGGATCCACTGCCCGGTGCCGTCGTCGCGCAGCTTGGCCACGTGCAGGGTGCCCTTGTCGAGCAGGCCCAGGTTGTGCTTGCGGTCCCACCAGCGGTACCTGCCCTTGCTGACGAACTTGAAGAAGTACTCGAAGCGCTCGTCGTCGCCGGTGTACACGGCCACCCGGTTGCTCTTGGTCAGGGTGGTGGTCCCGCACTCGTGCTTGGTGCGGCCGAGTGCAGTGTGCTTGCGGGGGGTGAAGTCGGGGTCGTAGGGGTCGATCTCGACCACCCAGCCGAAGCGGAACGGCTCGTGCGGCTCCTTGGCCAGGTCGAAGCGGTCGTGGTAGCGCTCCCACTTGCGCTCCGAGGCGCCCTCGGGCAGGCCGTAGCGCTCGTGCCAGGCCCGGACCTTGGGGTCGGTGACGGCGTCGAGGTTGGCGAAGTACTGATGGAAGTTCTCCTCGGCGGTCAGCACCGTGCCCCACGGGGTCACCCCGCCGGCGCAGTTGTTGAGCATCCCCCTGACCCGCCGGCCGCTCCGGTCCTCGCTGGTGCGCATCAGCGGGTCGCCGGCCGCCGGGCCGTCCAGGCGCATGGGCGTGGTGGCGGTGATGCGCCGGTTGTAGCGCGACAGCGGGCGGTAGCGGAACGGGCCGCCGCGCTTGGCCCGCTGGATGAGCACGATGCTGCCGCCGTGGGCCTGGATCTGGATGTCGACCTGGTCCCTGGTCGGGTTGTCGGCGTCGTAGTTCCGGAACATCAACTCCGGGTTGGTGTACTCGTGGTTGGCCCACAGCAGGCCGATGAAGCTGTTCGCGCTCCACCAGGGGAGCGGGAAGAAGGCCAGGTAGTCGTTGTTGTAGCCGAACTGGCGGGCCTGCCTCTGCGGGGTCTGGGCGTCGAGGTCGAACTCGGGCGCCCCCGGGCGGATGGGGTCGCCCCAGGCGATCAGGACCCGGTCGGAGTAGCCGTCGGCCAGGACCACGTCGTCGATGTTGTTGGGCTGGATCGGGGTGAAGGCGAGCCGGCGCCCGGTCGGGTTGGGGCGGTAGGGCCCGACCGGCGGGTACTCGGAGGCCTCGACCGGGGCGGCCGCCGCCCCCAGGACCAACGCCCCGACCCCGCCCGCGGCCAGGAAGGAGCGACGGCTCAGGGCCCGCTCGACCACGGCGGCGTAGGTCTCGTTGCCTGAGCGGTTGGGCGGCTCCTTGGAGCAGGCGTCACCGCAGCCCCAACGGCAGCTCTTGTGGTTTCGCCGGCCCGTCTGGAGCAGCGGCAGCTCGACCCGGTAGGTGGGTCGATCGGGGTTGCTCGCCATTGCGCACCTCCGATTTACGGCGGAATGTCAGAGAAACAGCCCGGGGCCGGCTTGTCCAGAGCGAGATCCGATACGGTGCCCTCGGCCGAGAGGAGGAGCAGGCTGTGGACATGCGTGGCAGGACGGTGCTGGTCACCGGAGGCGGGTCGGGGCTGGGGGCGGCCACGGCCAGGATGGTGGTCGACGCGGGCGGGTCGGTGGTCGTGGCCGACGTCGACCGTGAGCGCGGCGGGCGGGTCGCGGACGAGCTGGGGGAGCGGGCCCGGTTCGTGGCCACCGACGTCACCGACGAGGCCAGCGTCCGCGACGCCGTGGCCGCGGCCGCCGAGGGCGGCAGGCTGCACGCGGCCGTCAGCTGCGCCGGGATCGCCCCGGCCGAGCGGGTCCTGGGCCGCCAGGGCCCGCACTCGCTGGAGCGGTTCGTCACCACCATCCAGGTCAACCTGGTCGGCACCTTCAACGTGACCCGGCTGGCCGCCGAGGCCATGGCCGGCAACGATCCTCAGGCCGACGGGCAGCGGGGCGTGATCGTCAACACCGCCTCGGTGGCCGCCTTCGACGGCCAGATCGGCCAGGCCGCCTACTCGGCCTCCAAGGCCGGGGTGGCCGGCATGACCCTGCCCATCGCCCGTGAGCTGGCCCGGCTCGGCATCCGGGTCATGGCAATCGCCCCCGGCATCTTCGACACCCCCATGCTGGCCGCCATGCCCGACCAGGTCCGGGCCTCCCTCGGCGCCCAGGTCCCGTTCCCCTCCCGCCTCGGCCGCCCCGAGGAGTACGCCGCCCTGGTCCGCCACATCCTCGAGAACCCCATGCTCAACGGCGAGACCATCCGCCTCGACGGCGCCATCCGCATGGCCCCGAAATAGCCGCGGCCGTGACGCCCGCCGTAACGGTGCCGGAGCGGTCGGGGGTCATCCTCCCTTGTGAAGACAATCACAAGGAGGTCACCATGAGCGCTGTCACCGCCGACCGCTACACCGCCGACCGCCGCGACGCCGACCGTCACCGCGCCGACCACGACCGCGGGACCCAGAGGTCCTGGGTGTCGGCGTTGGTGGAGGCGCTGGCCTACGCCGGCGCGGCCGTCGACCCTTCCGCCGCCCTGGCCGCCACCCGCCTGGCCCGCATCCGCGACCAGGAGCTGCGCGCCGGGTAGCGTGACCTGTGGTGGGTCTCGACCACCGGTCAGTCGGATGGGACGATGACTCCCGGCATTTCCGGCGACAGGCCCGCACCAGACGGGGGAGGACCACTCGATGGCGGTGACCGCCGAGGTCAAGGGCCGGGTCGGCTGGATCACCATGGACCGCCCGCCGGACAACGCCTGGGACGCCGCCTTCCTGGAGGAGCTGGACCGCTGCGTCGGCCAGGTCGCCGAGGCCGAGGTGGCGGTGGCGGTGATCCGCTCGGCCAGCGACAAGGTGTTCTCGGCCGGGGCCGACGTGCAGGGCTACCTGGAACAGCCGCCACTGGACAACATCGCCCAGCACCGCCGGGCCCAGCAGGTGCTCGGCCGGTTCGCCGACGAGGCGCCGCTGTTCATCGCCGCCATCGCCGGCCACGCCCTCGGCGGCGGCTACGAGATCGCGCTGGCCTGCGACGTCCGGATCGCCGCCGAGGGCCGCTACCGGATCGGGCTGCCCGAGGTCACCTATGGGCTGCTGCCCGGCAGCGGCGGCACCCAGCGGCTGCCCCGGCTGATCGGCCGGGGCCGGGCCCTTGAGCTGATGACCACCGGCCGGACCGTCACCCCGGCCGAGGCCGAGCGCCTGGGCATGGTCGACCGGCTGATCCCGGCGGGCGAGTTCGACAAGGCGGTGGCCGACCTGGCCGCCGGCCTGGCCGCGGGCGCCCCCCTGGCCGTGGCCGCCATCACCCGGGTGGTCAACGACGGGCTGGAGCGCCCCCTGACCGAGGCCGTGGAAGGCGAGCTGGAGGAGCTGGCGGCGCTGTTCACCACCGAGGACGCCCGCGAGGGCATCACCGCCCACACCGAGCGGCGGGCCCCCAGGTTCATCGGCAGCTGAGGTGGTGGCGGCGCGGCGGTGAGGCTGGTCGAGCGCGACGCCGGGGCGAGGTGCTGCGCTACCTGCGCCGGGTGGGGGAGCCGGTGGCGCCCTTCGACGGCTGCCTGGCCCCGTTCGCCGACGGGATCACCGGCGACCGGGCGGCCGCGGCCGCCGGCTGGGAGCGGATCGGCAACCCCTACCACCAGGCGCTGGAGCTGACCGAGGCCCCCGGCCTGGAGGTCGCCCGGCGCGGGCTGGCCATGCTCGACCGGCTCGGAGCGGTGGCCACGGGCAGCCTGGTCCGCCGGCGGCTGCGCCGCGCCGGAGCCCGCGGCATCCCCCGGGGGCCGCGGGCCGCCACCAGGGCCAACCCCGGGCAGCTGACCGACCGCCAGCTCGAGGTCCTGGCCCGGCTGGCCAAGGGCTGGAC
>DATABK010000585.1:0-2526 GCA_036259695.1 Actinomycetes bacterium
CACCACCGGCCGGGGCGGCGCCTCATCCATGCCGCCATGGTGGCACGGGGCGGCGCGCCACGGTCCCTGGCGGTACGAACGGCCTGGCGCTGCACGCGGCGCCGAGTCCATGCCGCCGGTCTAGGCGCAGTAGCGGGCCTGCTGGCCGATCGCCCGGTACGGGCAGTCGCTGAGGCCGAGCAGGTAGAGCACGGCGGCCCGGTTGCGGGAGGTCTCCCGGGTGATGACCTCGTCGGGCGGGTAGAAGCCGGGTGAGCTGGACCTCGGGTACATCTCGAAGGTGAAGGCGAAGATCCGGTGGGTGCCCCAGGCCCAGTCCGGAAGGGTGCCGTCGGCGATGTAGAGGTCGCTGGCCTGCTCGGGGGTGTAGCCGTTGGTCGCGGCCATGGCCCGGCCCATGGTGGCGAAGGTGTTGTACTGGTCGGCGTTCATGCCGGTGGCGGTGTTGCTGTAGGTGTAGCCGTAGGGCCACAGGACCAGCTCCGAGTAGGTGTGGAAGTCGATGGCGGTGCGCAGCTGCTGGGTCCCGCCAACCACCCGGGAGGCGACGAAGTCCCGGACCGCCCGGGTCTCGGGGGCCGAGAACGCCGACGGGCCCCGGTAGGTGGAGGACGACGGGCTGCCGCTGGAGCCGCCGCAGCAGCCCCACCGGTAGGCCCAGTTGCGGTTGAGGTCGGTGCCGACGGCGCTGGAGCCCGAGTTGGGCTGGCGGTTCTTGCGCCAGGAGCGGTAGGCGCCGGTGGCGATGTCGTACTCGCTGCCGTCGGGGTTGAGGTTGAAGACCAGGTAGACCTCGCGGCTGTTGACCATGCTCGTGACCTGCGAGTCGCTGCCGTAGTCGCTGGTCAGCTCGTCCAGCAGGTACAGGCACATCTCCACCGAGAGGTGCTCCCGGGCGTGCTGGCCGCAGGTGAACAGCGCCTCCGGCTCGGCCTCGTCGGCGGCCACGTTGTCGCTGACCTTGGCCGCCCACAGCTCGCGGCCCTGGTAGGAGCGGCCGACGCTGAACCGCCGGACCAGGCTCGGATAGGCGGTGGCGACGTCGGCCACCTCGGCGGTCAGCTCCGCGTAGTCGTGGTAGCCGCTGTCGGCGGGCGGGAACGCCTTCGGCTCGGCGGCGGCCGGCGCTCTGGCCGGGCCGAGCACGGTCACCCGGTGCCCCAGCTGCCGGATCCGCTCCACCTCCGAAGGGGTGGCGGTCACGACCAGCGCGGACCGCTGCACCAGCTCGACGGCCGCCCCGGTCGCGGCCACCGCGCTCCGGGCGGCCCGGTCCCGCACTCCCTCGACCCGGTAGCTCCGCTCGGCGGCCGCCGGCTGCGTCGCCGCCCCGGCCGTTGCCGGCCCGGCTAGGAGCGCCACCAGCGCCACCAGTACGGTCACGATCCCCAGACCCCGCCGCCGCGTCCCCATGACCACCTCCCCGCTCGCCCCAGAAGGATGAACTAGAGCAAACGGGTGATTGTGTCAATAGGGGAGAAGCCGCTCGGCGAAGGGGGCTAGAAGGTGGTCGCGCTCGAGAAGGCGAACCGGTCGATGGCCAGGGCGGGGGTGCGGGCGGCGCCGTAGCCGTCCTCGGTGGCCATCTCGGTCTCGGCCCCGACCGCCCGGACCGCGCTCAGGGCGTCCAGGATCGACTGGGTGAAGCGCAGGTTGCGCACCGCCCCGACCACCCGGCCGTCCTCCACCCAGAAGGTGCCGTCCCTGGTCATGCCGGTGATGGTCGTCTCCATGAGGTTGACCAGGTTGGTGTAGTGGAACCGGGTGACCAGCAGGCCCCGCTCCAGCCCGGCGACCAGCTCGGTCTGGGGGGTCTGGCCGGGGAGGAGGGCCAGGTGCATGGGCATCGCGCCCTCGGCCGAGGGGGCGGGGAGGCCGTGGCCGGTGGGTTCGACCCCGTGGCCGGTGGCGGCCCGGAAGTCGTAGACCAGGCCGGCGGCGACGCCCCGGTCGATCAGGGTCACCCGCCGCTTGGGGACGCCCTCGAAGTCGAAGCCGACGGCGATGGTGTCGGCGGCGGTGGCGTCGTCGACGATCGTGACCAGGGGCGAGCAGACCCGGCGGCCGAGCCGGCCGACCAGGAAGCTGCGGCCCTCGTCATAGGCCTTGGCCCCGAACCCGAGCCAGCCCAGCCACTGGACCATGACCGAGGCCGCGTTGGGCTCCAGCACCACCGGGTAGGTGCCGGGGGCGAGGTCGCGGGGCTCGCGGCTGTCCACCGCCTTGCGGGCGGCCCGCTCGCCGAGGGCGGCCACGTCCAGGTCGGCCAGGGCCGGCTCGGTCCCCTCGGCCCAGCCGGTGCCCGACCCGGCGTCGGCCAGGATCGAGAAGCTGGCCGCGGTGGTCGCCCCCGCGGCCCGGGCCCCGCGGGTGTTGGCCAGGGCGATCTCCAGCTCGCGGGTCTCGCAGGCCCCGGCCGCGGCGACCCCGTCCGGGAGCCGGCGGATGACCCCGGCGACCAGCCCGGCCCGGGTGGCCGGGTCGGCGTCGGCGGTGGCCTGGTCATGGCGGCCGGCCGCGGGGTAG
>DATABK010000586.1:0-3382 GCA_036259695.1 Actinomycetes bacterium
CGACGACGGCGAGGAGCGCAAGGGCCTCGGCGCGCTGAGCATGTTCCGCGGCTCGTCGCAGTCGCGGGCAACCGAAGAGCGCTCCCCGGCCACCAACAAGAACGGCAACCGCACCGCCAGGGCCGGGAACGGCAAGGCATCTCCCAAGCAGGGTGGACCAGCGGCCAAGGGAGGAGCCCAGGCCAGGCAGGGCCAGGGCCAGAGTGGCCGGCAGGGCACCAGCGGCAACCGGAGGTCGGGCAGCCGCTCGTCCGGAAAGGGCAAGTCGAGTGGCCCACGCCGAGGCAAGCGCTAGGACCATCGAAGCGGCCGCCACCGCCGCGGCCGCCCAGCTGGGCCTCCGCGCCGACCAGGTCGACGTTGAAGTCCTGGAGGATCCAGTCCCTTCGACCTTCGGCTATATCGGGTCTCCAGCCCGGGTTCGGGTAACGGCCCGCCCGACGTCAGGTGCCGGCGATGCGGAGGGAGCTGGAGCGGGGGGTCAAGGCGGGTCCATTCCCGCTGGCGCCGATCCTGTCGCGGGAATCGCCCAGGGCTCCGCTGCTCCTTCTCCACCAGCTGGCGCCCGGGACTCCGATCCGTCCGCCGCAACTGGTGCGCACGAGTCTGGTCCCGTCGGCGTCCGGGGCTCCGTTGGTTCCGGCTCGACGACCGCAGCCGGCGCTCCTGCCACCCCCACCCCGGGCACCGCTGTTCCCGCCGCCGGTCCCTCGCCGGGCTCCGCCGCTTCTCCGCCGGCCTCCGCTCCCGCCCCTGACGCCGGCCCCCCGGCGCCTCCGGGGCCGAGTTCCGGTCCCGAGCTGAGTACCGATCCGTCGGCAGCGACCGGCCCGAACGGCTCAAGCCAGACGGACATCTCATACCCCTCACACCGTCCTGATGTCCCGTCTCCGCCCGGAGCTGATGCGAGGTTGGCCTCCCGCCCAGCGGGGGAGAGAGGTGGGGACGTGGCCCCCGGTTCCGACTCGGGAGCGAATGGGGAGGCGACTGGGACCCCGGCTGCCGAGGCCACTCCGGATGCAAGGAGCGATGACCCCGCGCCGTCCCTCATTGCTCCCGAGGCTCGCGTCGCCCAGGACGACGCCCCCGAGGCTGGCGTGGGCGACGCGAGCGCACCGCCATCCTTCACGAGCACCACGGGCAACGGCGATCGAGGCGCTGAGGCGGTCGGCGCTTCGGCACCCTCGCCCCTCTCCGCATCGCCGGCGACGCCGGCGCCCCCCAGTTCTCCATCGCCGGGCTCGCCCAGACCTCCTCGACGCACCCACCGCGACGAACCAATCGATCCCGAGATGGTCGAGGCCGATACCGAGCGAGCCGGCGACTTCCTCGAGGGTCTCCTTGACGCCTTGGACGTCGACGGCGACATCACCACCTGGGTCGATGAGGCAGGCGGCCACATCGACCTTGAAGGCTCCGATCTGGACGTGCTCGTCGGTACCAATGGCGAGACACTCGACGCCCTCCAGGAGTTGACCCGTCTCGCCGTCCTTCGCCAGTCAAAGCGGCGTGCCCGGCTGCTCCTCGACATCAACGGCTTCCGTGCCAGCCAACGCGAACGACTGATCTCGATGGTGAAGGCGACGGCCGAACAGGTGATCCGCACCCGCGAGGATCATGAGTTCCAGCCCATGACCCCAGCCGAGCGGAAGATCGTCCACGATGCCGTTGCCGCGATCGACGGTGCCCGCACGGAGAGCCTCGGGGAAGACCCTCACCGGCGCGTGGTCATCCGGCCCGCCTAACGTTTCACGTGAAACATTGAGTGGCGGCGACCCGCCTTGGCGATCGAGTCTGACCGCGAACGACGCGGAGTTCCTGGAGCAGGCCTACGCCGAGGCAATTCAGCTCGGCTTCCTCGGCCCACGGGAGCAGGAGCGGCTCTGGGAGCGGCACCTTGGTGATGCCCTCGGGTTAGCGGCAGTCCGGCGGCCCAGGCCGGGGGAGTGCTGGGTCGACCTCGGCTCAGGTGCTGGACTCCCCGGCCTTCCATTGGCCGTAGCGTATACAGCCACCTCGTTCACCCTGATCGATGCGCAGCGGCGTCGAGTGGACTGGATCGAGGCAACCGCCGGCCGGCTCCACCTCACCAACGTCACGGCCGTCCATGCAAGGCTCGAGGACTATGGCCGGGGTCCTGCCCGGGAGTCTTTCGACGTGGCAACCGCAAGGGCGCTCGGGCCCCTTCCCGTTGTCGCCGAGCTTGGACTTCCGTTGGTAGCTGTCGGCGGGCAGCTGCTCGTTCCCCGAGGGCAACCGGGAGCCGACGAGCTCCAGCAAGCCACACTCGCCTGCAAGCAGCTGGGCGGTCGGATCGACGACGTTATCCCCAACCCCAGTTCGCCGATTGACCGGGTCGGATTCGTCGTTATCATGGCAAAGATCGCTGCGACCTCCCCCCGCTTCCCCCGGCGATCGGGCATGCCGGCGCGAACTCCGCTCGGCCAGCAGCGCGATCGGCAGCAGTAGCTGCCACGAGCGTCGATCGGGGTTGCCGTCAGGACGGTGTTGTAGGTTGCTGCGGTATCGAGGAGACAAGCAGGGGCAGTACCCGGTTGTTGACCGGCACTGTCTTGGCTTTCGGCATTCTGTGGTCGGAGTGGTGGTAGGGCGACGGTACGGCCCGGGCCCGGGTTGGCGTCATGAGCCAGCTCGAGCGTCGGGCGCGGTCGTCCAGCGCTTCCGGGTCCCACGCGCCGCCTCGTAGTTGTTGTGAAGGGAGGCGGGAGCCATCAGTCGGCGACCCGATGAGGCACCGCAGGTCCAAGAGGAACGCACGGGCGGATTCCTGAGCAGGCTCCTGGCCGCATTGGGGCTGCGCCGGCGACGGAGAACCGAAGGCCACGCAGGAGAAGGCGTACGCGAGCAGGGTAAATCGGTGCGGTCGGCATCGCCGCCGGCGGGCACTGCGGGGAGGGCCGGCATCGCGGAAGCGTCACCCGCAGGCGAGAGGAGCGGTCGCGATGCCGCCCCGGGATCAGCACAGGACGGTGAAACGTCGACGGTGGATCAGTCTCGGGAGTGGCCGTTTCGCGATACCGCACCCAGGCAGGACCCAGCCGAATCTCGACTCGACCCAATCTGGGGAGCCGACCCACCGGACGCCGTCCGGTGGCACATGGATATGACCCCCGACCAGGAGCCCGCCACCTCCAGGCCACCAACCAGACAGGCGGAGCCGCCTCGGGACCTGGCCGCCGAGCAGAGCCCTCCCCCGAGCCCATCCGGTTCCTCCGCGACGCCGTTGGGGACCAATGGTTCTGTGTCGACCGGCCCCACGGCCGAAGCTCCGTCCTCGGCTGAGCAGCAAGAGGACGCCGTCGACCAGACCGCGGGCACGAGCCTGCAGGCCGGTGCTTCGGCTGGTGCTGTAGCCGCTCCT
>DATABK010000587.1:0-4890 GCA_036259695.1 Actinomycetes bacterium
GAGCGGAGCTACGGCCCCGGCCCCGCCGTCGGCGGGACGGCCGGGGGCGTGGGCGTGTCCCAGGTGACGGTGTCCGACGGGGCCCCGGCCGGCGGTGCCCAGGCCGGGCCGGACCTGCCCGGGGCCCGGGTGGTGGCCCGCCCGGCCGTCCGCGGCCACCCCGCCACCGTCGTGCGCTCGGACGCCGCCCTGGCCATGGCCGTCCGCTGGCGCGACGGCCGGCGCCGCCTGGCTGTCAGCGCCAGCTTCCCGGTCAGCCCGTCCGGACGGGAGGTGGCCGCCCTCCAGCGGCTGCTCGTCCGGGTCGCCCGGGGTCTTGAGTAGGGGCGGTCAGGGGCGCAGGCGCCAGCTGGTCCCGGCCCGGGTGTCGGTGACCTCGACCCCGAGAGCGGCCAGCCGGTCACGGAGACGGTCGGCGGCGGCGAAGTCGCGGGCCGCCCTGGCCTGCTCGCGCTCGGCGACCAGGGCCTCGGCCCCGGGCGGCAGGCGCTGGCCGACCTGCGCGGCCAGGTCGAGACCGAGGAAGCGGTCGAAGGATGTGAGGCTGGCGAACCGGTCCGCGGGCGCCCGCGACTCGTCCCCCTGGAGCCGGTGGAGCACGGCCAGCGCCCTCGGCGTGTCCAGGTCGTCGGTGACCGCCGCCCAGAACTCCCGCTCGTAGTCGGCGCACCCGGGTGCCCGCCCGTCGCCCGGGTCCCGGGCCCAGGCGGCCATGCGCGACCGCAGCCGGTCCAGCGTCCTCCCGGCGCCGGCCAAGGTGTCCAGGTTGAAGGCGAACTGGCTGCCGTAGCGGGCCTGGAGGAACAGCAGCCGGGCGGCCAGCGGCTCCTGCCCGTGGGCGGCCAGGTCGGCCAGGGACAAGACGTTGCCCCTGGATTTGGCCATCTTGGCGTCCCCGGTCAGCAGGTGGGCGCCGTGGACCCAGGTGGTCACCACCTGGTGGCCGACCACCGCCTCGGACTGGGCGATCTCGTCCTCGTGGTGGGGGAAGACGTTGTCCTCGCCGCCGGTGTGGACGTCGATGTGCTCGCCCAGGGTGGCCAGGGACATGGCCGAGCACTCGATGTGCCAGCCCGGGTAGCCGTCGCCCCAAGGGGACGGCCACCTGACCAGCCGGCCCGGGCCGGCCGCCTTCCAGAGGGCGAAGTCGGCGTGGTGGCGCTTGCGCGGGTCCGCCTCCTCCTGGCGGTGCCCGGCCCGCAGCCGGTCAAGGGTGTTGCCCGACAGCCGGCCGTAGCCTGGGAACGACTCGACCGCGAAGTAGACGTTGCCGTCGACCTCGTAGGCGTGGCCGCCCTCCAGCAGCTTGGCCACCAGCTCCTGCATCTGGGGGATGTAGTCGGAGGCCCGCGGGTACTCGGCCGCCGGCTGGAGGTTGAAGGCGGCCGCGTCGGCCAGGAAGGCCTCGGTGTAGTGCTCGGCGATCTCGGCCGGGGTCCTGCCCTCGAGGCGGGCCGAGACCAGCATCCGGTCCTCGCCGCGGTCGAACTCCTCGTTGGTCATGTGCCCGACGTCGGTGATGTTCTGCACCTGGCGGACCTCGGTCCCGCCGGCCTCGAGGGCCCGGCGGACCAGGTCGGCCAGCAGGAACGTGCGCAGGTTGCCGATGTGGGCGTAGCGGTACACCGTCGGCCCGCAGCTGTACATGGTCACCCGCCCGGGCGTGCCCGGCCGCACCGGCTCCTGGGCCCGGGTCAGGGTGTTGGTGACCGTCAGCACCCGGGCAGCCTATCGGGGCGGGACGACCTTGGCGGCCAGGGCGCGGTCGCGGGGGATCTCGACCAGCTCGCCGCGGCGGTTCCGGACCGCGAAGCGCCGGTCGTCGGCCGCCTCCAAGGGGCCGACCACGTCGGCCACCTCGTCCCCGCCGGGCGCGGGACGGCGCCAGCGGACCACCACCCGCTGGCCGACGTCCTCGGGCCCGATGCGGACCACGTACCGGTAGCGCATCCCACTACAGTAGGGCCATGCCCGATCCCGCCGCCGTCCTGTCGCGGCTCACCGACCGCCTGGCCCCGCTGGAGCGCGAGCTGTACCGCGCCTACTGGACGGCGGCGACCGACGCCAGCCCCGAGGCCTCGGCGGCCCGCCAGCGGGCCGAGGAGGCGCTGCTGGCCGTCCTCGGCGACCCCGAGCTGTTCGCCGAGGTCCAGCGGGCCCTGGCCGAGGATGACGGGGCCGCCGGCCTGACCCGGCGGGCGCTTGAGCTGGCCAGCCTCGACCTGCTGGCCAACCAGGTCCCCGAGGACGCCCGGGCCGAGCTGGTCACCTTGCAGGCCAAGGTGGAGCATGCCTTCTCGACCGTGCGGGGCCGGGTCGGCGACCGGGAGCTGGCCAACAGCGAGCTGGAGCGGGTGCTGGCCACCTCGGACGACACGGACGAGCGGCGGGCCGCCTGGGAGGCCGGCAAGCAGGTCGGGGCGGTCGTCGCCGACGACGTGCTGGCCCTGGTCGAGCTGCGGAACCGGGTCGCCCGCGAGCGCGGCTACCGCGACTGGTTCGCCTTCGCCCTGGCCACCGGCGACATCGACGAGGCCTGGCTGGAGCGGACCCTTGACGAGGTGGAGCTGGCCACCCGGGAGCCGTTCCAGGCCGTCAAGGCCGAGCTGGACGCCCGCCTGGCCGCCCGCTTCGGCGTCGACCCGGACGAGCTGTACCCATGGCACTACGGCGACCTGTTCTTCCAGCGCTACGACGGCGAGGCCGAGGCCGACCTGGGTCCGCTGCTGGAGGGCACCGACACCGTCGCCCTGACCGTCGCCGCCTACGACGGCCTGGGCCTGGAGACCCGCCACCTGCTGGCCCGGTCCGACCTCCAGCCGCGCCCCGGCAAGGACCAGCATGCCTTCTGCCTGAACGTCGACCGGGCCGGCGACATCCGGGTGCTGGCCAACCTGGCCCCGGGCGAGGAGTGGCTGGACGGGCTGCTGCACGAGGTCGGCCACGCCGTCTACGACGACCACATCGACCGCTCCCTGCCCTGGGTGCTCCGCCGCCCGCCCCAGGCCCTGGTCACCGAGGCGGTGGCCCTGATGCTGGGCCGGCTCCGCCGCGACCCCGAGTTCCTGGTCGGGATCCTGGGCGCGGAGGAGGCGGCGGCCGCCGCCCTGACCGGGCCCAGCCGCGAGGTCCTGCGCATCGGCCAGCTGGTCTTCGCCCGCTGGTGCCTGGTGGTGGTCCGGTTCGAGCGGGCCATGTACGCCGATCCCGGCGGCGACCTGGTCGGGACCTGGTGGGACCTGGTCGGCGCCCTCCAGGGCCTGCGCCGGCCCCCCGGCCGCACCGCCCCCGACTGGGCCAGCAAGATCCACCTGGCCGTGGCCCCGGTCTACTACCAGAGCTACCTGCTCGGGGAGCTGCTCGCCTCCCAGCTCGACCAGGCCGTGCGCCAGCACGCCGGCGGCTTCGTCGGCCGCCCCGAGGCCGGCGCGTTCCTGGCCCAGCGGGTCTTCGCCCCCGGCGCCACCCAGCCCTGGCATGACCTGGTCGCCTCGGCCACGGGCCGCCCCCTGGGCCCGGCCGCGTTCGTGGCCGGCCTGGCCACGTGACCGCCCCCGCCGGCCGGGCGGCCGCGCCGTATCGGCCCCTGGACCGGGCCGGGCTGGTGCTCTGCCTGGTCTCGGCGGCCGGGTTCGGCAGCCTGGCCGTCTTCGGCAAGCAGGCGTATGCGGGCGGGCTTGGCGTGATCGGGGTTCTGGCCATGCGGTTCGCGGTCGCCGCCCCGCTCCTCATCGGCCTGGCCCTGCTGGCCAGGCGGCGCCTGCGCCTCGGCTGGGCCACGGGGCTGCGGCTGCTGGCCCTTGGCGGGATCGGCTACGCCATCCAGGCCACCCTGTTCTTCAACGCCCTGACCCGGATCTCGGCCGGCCTGGCCGGCCTGCTCCTGTACCTGTATCCGGCCCTGGTCACCGCCGGCGCGGTCGCGCTCGGCCGCTCCCGCCTGGACCGGGCGACCGTCGCCGGCCTGGCCCTCAGCCTGGCCGGCATCGTGCTCGTCCTCGGGCTGCCCGGCGAGCGCCTCGACGGGGTCGGGGTCGCCCTCGGCCTGGCCTCGGCCTGCTGGTACACCTGCTACATCCTGGTCGGGGAGTACCTGCTGCGCGGGGTCGACCCGCTGGCCGCCAGCGCCCATGTCACCTCGGGGGCGGCCTGCACGTTCCTGGCCGCCGCGGTCGTGGTCGGGGGGCGGGGCCTGGAGGGGGCGGCCCCGTCGGCGTACGTCGCCGGGGTGGCCATGGCCGTGGTCGGCACCGCCGTGGCCATCGCCGCCTTCCTGGCCGGCCTGGCCCGGGTCGGGTCGGCCTGGGCGTCGATCGTGTCGTCGTTCGAGCCGGTGTTCACCGTCGCCCTCGGCGTGGCCGTGCTCGGCGATCGGCTCGGTCCGGGCAAGGTGGTCGGCGGCCTGGCCGTGGTCGCCGGCGCCGTGCTCCTGCCGCTGCTCAGTGGGGCCAGGGAGGCCAGGGAGGCGGTAGGATCGGGGCTGCACCCGGAGTACACGCCCACGAGGGGGTCAACCCGAAGATGACCTACGTCATCACCGAGCCCTGCATCGACGTCAAGGACAAGTCCTGCATCGAAGAGTGTCCGGTCGACTGCATCTACGAGGGCGACCGCATGCTCTACATTCACCCCGACGAGTGCGTGGACTGCGGCGCCTGCGAGCCCGTCTGCCCGGTGGAAGCGATCTTCTACGAGGACGACGTGCCCGCCCAGTGGAAGGACTTCACGGCCACCAACGCAGCCTTCTTCACCGAGGGGGACGACCCGCTCGGCTCGCCGGGCGGGGCGGCCAAGGTCGGCCCCCAGGTCCGCGACACCGATTATGTGGCCAACTACACGCCCACCGAGTAGCGCCCCCGGGAACGAGCCGTGGGGGGGGGGGGGGGGGGG
>DATABK010000588.1:0-7267 GCA_036259695.1 Actinomycetes bacterium
GTCGCCAGCTCCCACCCGATACCAATCCGGAGGACCTGGTCTTCACCGGCCCGGGCGGTGGCGTCGTCGCCCGGGGCACGCGGACGGTGCTGTCGCGGCACAACTTCCGTCGCACCTACCACAGCGCCATCGCCAAACTGGCCGACCCGGCCACCCAGTTGCGCCCGACTGCCACCCGGGTCCTCAAACGGCTTCGCATCGACGGTCCCCAGACCGTCGATGAGCTCATGACTGCCCTCGCCCGACAGGGCCGGGCGATCCGACCCGCCACCATCGAGAGCGCCATTGCTGAGCTCGCTGCGTCCGGGCTCGCCGCCCCAGCTGGAGGAGGGCAGGCTCGTCGCTGGTCACCCCTGGCCCCTTCCGGAGACCCGCTCTTGGACGCGGTCGACCTGCGCGGCGCCCACGACTTCCGGCACACGTTCGCGACCTGGCTCGAGGACGACGGCATTCCGGCGCGGGTGATCGATGAACTCATGGGCCATGAGCCCAGCATCCGCGGCGCCCAGCACCTGGGCAGCGCCATGGGGGCCCAGTACCGCCACACCACCCCGGACATGGCTGCCCGGGTGGTCGCGGCGATCCAGGCCCGGCTGACGGTCGTCGTCCACACCGCCGAGGAGACCGTGGAAGCCCACCCAACCCGGGCACCACGCCACGTGTTCTGACAGCCACCAGTCGTGTTTTCTGGCAAATTTCTGGCAAACGGCGGTCCGGAGTCTGCCAGGCATGGAAGCGGCCGGGCGGTGGACCCGGCCTGGCCTGCTGGTTTGGTGTGGAGCCCCCCGCCGGAATCGAACCGGCGACCCCATCCTTACCATGGATGTGCTCTGCCGACTGAGCTAGGGGGGCTTGGGCACTGGCCGCGGACGGCGTTGAGGATGATAGCGGATCAGCGTGCTGGGTGGCGGTGCTCGGCGATGGCGGAGGCGAGCAGGCGGACGGCCTCCTCGATCTGGGGGTCGGCGAGGTTGCCGTAGCCGAGGACCAGGCCGGGGCCGATGGCGTCGGGGCGGACCCGGTAGGTGGCCAGGTTGGCGACCCGGATCCCCTTGGCGGCGGCGCTGTCGACCACGGCGGCGCAGCTGACGGACTGGTCGAGGTGGACCAGGAGGTGGAGGCCGGCGGCCACGCCGAGGAGGTGGGCGTCGGGGAGGTGGCTGGTCAGGGCCTCGACCAGGCGGTCGCGGCGCTGGCGGTAGCGGAGGCGGGCGGCGCGGAGGTGGCGGTCGTAGGCGCCCGACTGCAGGAAGGCCGCGAAGGTGAGCTGGTCGAGGGTTGACGGCCAGCCCGGCGACCCGGGGCCGGCGGTGGTCCGGAACCGGGCGGTCCACGCTGGCGGCGTCACGACCCAGCCGATGCCGAGGGCCGGCGAGAGGGTCTTGGAGACCGACCCGAGCAGGACCACGCGTGACGGGTCGGTGCCCTGCATGGTCCCGACCGGGCGGCGGTCGTAGCGGAACTCGGCGTCGTAGTCGTCCTCCAGGATCAGGCCGTCGACGCGGTGGGCCCACGCCAGCAGGGCGGCGCGGCGGGCCGGTGAGAGGACCACGCCGGTCGGGAACTGGTGGGTCGGGCTCACCAGCACGGCGCGGACCCCGGGGTCGTCGTCGAGGTCGTCGACCCGCAGGCCCTGGTCGTCGACGGGGATGGGCAGGACCCGCAGGCCGGTGCCGGCGGCGGCTTCGCGGAGCCGGTGCCAGCCGGGGTCCTCGACCGCGACGGTGTCGATGCCGGCGGCGCGCAGGGTCTGGCAGATGCGGCCGGCGCCGTCGGCGACGCCGCGGCACACGGTCACGTGGGCCGGGTCGGCCAGGGCGCCTCGGACCCGGGCCAGGTACTCGGCCAGGACCTGGCGGAGCCGGGAGTGCCCGGTGGGGTCGGGATAGCCGAGCTCGGCATAGGGGAGGGTGCTGGCGACCACGCGGAGCGCGGACACCCAGCGCCCGAGGGGGAAGGCGCGCAGGTCCGGCAGACCCGGGGCCAGGTCGATCCGTGGCGCCCTGGCCGGCGGGGACTGGGGTGGCGGCCGGCCGGTGGCCGCCCGGTCTCCGGGACGGACGCGGGTGCCGGAGCCGACCCGGGCCTCCAGATAGCCCTCGGCCGCGAGTTGGGCGTAGGCCTCGGTGACGACCCAGCGCGAGCAGCCGAGGTCCTCGGCCAGGGTGCGGCTGGGGGGGAGGGCGCTGCCGGCGGGGAGGCGGCCGCCGCGGATCGCCTCGCGCAGGGCGCTCGACAGCCGGGCGTGCAGGGGCCCCGAGCGGCCCTGGCCCTCGCCCAGCTCGAGGAGCGTGTCCCACGCGAGATTGGTCTGGGATCGTGACATCCGATCGGACTGTACATCCATGCCAATCGCGGGACTAGCCTGGGTCCAACCGCCGAAAGGAGCATTGTCGTGCGTCAGCTACAGCTCAGCGACGGCCGGGTCGACCTCCAGGTGAGCCAGCTCTGCCTGGGCACGATGTACTTCGGCTACCGGACCGACGAGCCGACCTCCTTCGCCATCCTCGACCGCTTCCTTGAGGCCGGCGGCACCTTCCTGGACACGGCCAACAACTACGGCCAGTGGCACGGGGACGCCGGCGAGAGCGAGCGCGTCATCGGGCGCTGGCGCCGGTCCCGGGGCGTGACCGACGAGGTCGTGATCGCCACCAAGGTGGGCGCCAGGACCCTCGTGCCCGGCGACCCCAGCCCCGAGCACTGGCAGGGCCTGGGGGCCAAGACCATCCAGGAGGACGCCGAGACCAGCCTGCGCCAGCTGGGGGTCGACCGGCTGGACCTCTACTACGCCCACATCGACGACCGCGCCACCCCGCAGGAGGAGACCGTGGACGCCCTGGCCACCCTGGCCGAGCAGGGCACGGTCGGCCTCCTGGGGGCCAGCAACCACGCCACCTGGCGGATCGAGCGGGCCCGGTCGATGGCCCGCGCCGCCGGCCGGCCAGCCTACAGCTGCGTGCAGCAGGAGCACAGCTACCTGCTCGCCCAGCCGGATCCCGGGCAGGTCAACCTGGTCACCGAGGAGCTGATCGACTACGCCACCGCCGAGCACCTGACCCTGCTGGCCTACTCGCCCCTGCTCAAGGGCGTGTACGCCCGTCCCGGGACGGCGCCGCCGGCCGGCTACGACCACCCCAGCAACCGGGATCGGCTGGCCGTCCTGGGCGAGGTGGCGGCCGAGCTGGGCGCGACCCCGACCCAGGTCGCGCTGGCCTGGCTCATGGGCGGCCGGGCACCGATGATCCCGGTGGTCGGGGCCAGCTCGGTCGCCCAGCTGGACGAGATCCTCGGCGCCACCGGGCTGGAGCTGGACCAGGACGTCCGCGAGCGCCTGGACGCCGCCGGCCGGCACACCGGTGGGTGGTAGCCCACCAGCGCACCGGCCGGAGCCGGTCCGCCGGGGATCACGAGCCGTCCTGGCTTAGCTCGGCCGGGGTCATCCCGGGTGGGCCGAGGGTGACGTCGCCGAGCTCGGTGGTCACGGCCATGAACAGCTCCAGGTCGGGTTCGGTCTGGGGTGTGGCCAGGTGGGCAGGGGTGCCGGCGCGGGCGACGAGCTCGGCGAACCCGGCCGGAGAGCTGATGAGGATCGCGTGGGTGTCCTCGGAGCCGGCCTGGACGGTGTGGGGGGCGTGGAGGGGGATGTGGTAGAAGCCGCCCGGGCCCACGGTCAGCTTGTCCGGGCCGACAAAGACGGTGAGGGAGCCGGGAGCTCACATACACCCGCTCCTCGTAGCGGGTGTGCAGGTGCAGCGGGGTCATCGAGCCCGCGGGCAGGACGCTGTCGATCAGGTCGTGGCGGCCGTCGGTCTCGGCCCCGGTGGTCAAGATGGTGACCCGGACCTGCTCTGGGCCCAGCAGGCGCACGACCCCGTCGCCGTGTTCGCCGAAGCCTCGAGGCGGCTGCGGCGGCTGGTGCCGTTCGACGCGGCGGTGTGGCTGACCACCGATCCGGGCACCGGGCTGCCCACAACGCCGAGCTTCTCCGACAACCTGGAGCTCGACGGCGACCTGGAGCAGTGCTCGGAGCTCTGGCGCCGGGAGTTCCTGGTCGAGGACGTCAACCGGTACCGCGACCTGGCCCACGCCGAGGTCCCGGCGGCGGGCCTCCGGGCCACGGTCGCCGACCCCTCAACGAGCGCCCACTACCGGGAGTTCCTTGACCCGATGGGCTTCGCCGACGAGCTGCGGGCCGTGCTCCGGGTGGGTGACAGCCCCTGGGGCGCGGTCAGCCTGTTCCGCCCGCGGGGCCAGCACCGCCGACATCGCCGGCGAGCTGTTCCTCTCCACCCACACGGTCCGCGACCACGTCAAGGCGATCTTCGCCATGGTCGGCGTCACCAGCCGGGGCGAGCTGGTAGCCAAGCTGTTCCCCGACTGGTACGAGCCCATCCACCTCCAGGATGTCGCCCGGGTCTCCGACAACTGACCGCCGGCCGGGTCACCGCCGGCCGGCGGGCTGGCGGCCGGCGGCGGGCTTCCGCGGGGCCGGCCGCGTCCCCCCGAACCGGCGCTCGAACGCCACCAGGAGTGGGGTGGCGACGAACACCGACGACCAGGTCCCGACGCCGATGCCGACCAGGAGGGCGAGGGCGAAGTCGGTCAGGGTGTCGCCGCCGAGGACGAACAGGGCGGCCAGGATGAACAGGGCTCCGAGGCCGGTGTTGACGGTGCGGGGGATCGTCTGGAGGCAGGCGTCGTTGGCCAGCCTGGCCAGCGGCTCCCCGGTCCGGGCGCGGAGGCGCTCGCGGATGCGGTCGAACACCACCACCGAGTCGTTGACCGAGTAGCCGATCACCGTCAGCAGGGCGGCCAGGAACACGCCGTCCAGGGGCTTGCCCAGCCAGGCGAACAGCCCCAGCAGGATGGCCACGTCGTGGAACATGGCGATCACCGCCGCCGCCCCGAACGTCCACCGGAACCGGACGGCCAGGTAGCCGAGCTGGACGACCAGGGCGATGCCGAGGGCGATGAGGGCCTTGCGGCGCAGCTCGGCGCCGATGGTCGGGCCGATGAACTCGTCCCGCAGCTCGGTGAGCTGGCCGCCGACCCCGGTGACGGCCCGCCGCACCTGCTCGGTGCCGGCCTCGTCCAGCTGGCCGGTGCGGACGGTCAGGTTGCCGTCCCCCGACGCCTGCACGACCGCCCTCGGGTGGCCGGCCCCGGCCAGGGCCTGGCGGGCGGCGTCGAGGTCGACCGGCCGCTCCGTCCGGTACTCGAGCAGGCGGCCGCCGGTGAACTCGACCCCGAAGTTGGGGCCGCGCACCACCAGCCCGGCGGCGGCCAGCAGCAGGGCCACCAGCGACCCGCCCAGCCACCAGCGCGCCCGGCCGAGCAGGTCGGGGCCGCGGGTGGCCAGCCAGTTGGCCAACCGGCCGCCGCCGTCCAGGCCGAGCAGGCCGGGACGCTGGCGGACCACGGCCAGCCGGGTCACGAGCTCCACCAGGACTCGGGTGACGACCAGGGCACAGAACAGCGACACCAGCACACCCACGGACAGGGTCACCCCGAACCCGCGGACCGCGCCCGAGGCCAGGAAGAACAGCAGGCCGGCGGCGAGCAGGGTGGTGATGCTGGAGTCGGCGATGGCACTGAGCGCCTTGGCGAACCCGCGGTCGAGTGCTCTCCGGAGCCCGGCGCCGGCCCGGTGCTCCTCGCGCATCCGTTCGAACACCAGCACGTTGGCGTCGACGGCCATGCCGATGGCCAGTACGAACCCGGCCATCCCGGGCAGGGTCAGGGTGGAACCCACGGCCAGCAGCACGGCGAACGACAGCAGCCCGTAGGCCAGCAGCGCCACCGCGGCCATGCCGCCGAGCAGCCGGTAGTAGGCGACCATGTACAGCATGGTCAGGGCCGCGCCGACCACCGCGGCCTGGACGCTGGCCCGGATGGCGGTCTCGCCGAGGGTCGGGCCGACGGTGCGCTGCTCGACCACCTCGACCGGGACGGGCAGGGCCCCGGCCCGGATGAGCAGGGCCAGGTCCTGGGCCTCGCGGTCGGTGAAGTCACCGGTGATCACCGTCTGCCCGCCACCGATCCCCTGCTCGCAGCCGACCGACGGGTCGACCTGAGGGCTGGAGATGACCTCGCGGTCGAGCACGATGGCCACCCGGCGGGTCGGGTCCCCGGCCGGCTGGCAGGCGGCCTCGCCGGTCAGCTCGGCCCAGCGGCGGCCGCCGTCGCCCTGGAAGTCGATGGCGACCTGCCAGCGGGTCTGGAACTGGGGATCGAGCTCGGCGCGGGCGTCGCCCACCGCCTCGCCACCCACGGCGGCCGGGCCGAGCCGCAGGCGCCCCCCGCCCTCGTCGGGCAGCACCAGGCCGGCGCCGCCCTCGCCCTCGCCCTCGGCCAGGCCGAGCACCGGGTGGAAGGCGAGCTGGGCGGTGCGCCCGATGACCTCGGTGGCCTCCTTGGGGTCGTAGACACCCGGCAGCTCCACGATCACCCGCCGGTCCCCCGAGCGTTGCAGGGTCGGCTCGGTCACCCCGAGCTGGTCGACCCGCCGGCGCAGCACCTCAAGGGTGCGGGCCAGCGTGTCGTCGTCGACCCGCCGGTCGGGGCTGTCGGTGGCCTCCAGGACGATCTGGGTGCCCCCGCGCAGGTCGAGCCCGAGCCGGGCCGGTTGGGTGACCGCCAGCCAGCCGGCCGCACCGATCAGCAGCAGGACGGCAACAAGACGCCACCCGAGGTGACGAGACACGATTGTGGAACCTCCAGCGTCAGCCCACGCCGGTCATCGCCGGCGCGGGGCAGGGATCAGGCCGGCTGGAGGCGGGGTGGCGCCCGAGGGCCCCGGGGGGCGGAGAGGACCGGCGGCCGGGCCGGGGCCAGACTCGACCGGCGCCGTCGGGCTGGCACCCCGGAGGCGACCGTGAGCGACGCGGCCAGCAGGCCACCCAGCAGCGGGAGCAGCCGGCCACCCGCGTCCGGGCGCTCGGCCGACGGCCGCAGCGCCGGGATCCGGTCGGGCAGCGCCGCCGGGCCGATGCCGGGCAGCGAGGCGCTGCTGGCCAGCTGACCGCCGGCGTTGCCGGCGGCCGGGGCGGCCGACCCGCTGGCCCAGAGCGAACCGAGCAGCAGGGCAAGCACCACGAGCCCCGTGGTGGCGTGCCGCTTGCGGCTCACTGGCATGGTCGTCCGACGGTACCGGAGGTCCCGGCACCCGCCAACACGACCAGGGTTCCCAGGGCCGCCCCGGCCGCCGGCAACGCCGGCGGTCAGCTGGCCAGCAGCGCCTCGCTGCCCGGCATCGGCCCGGCGGCGC
>DATABK010000589.1:0-3850 GCA_036259695.1 Actinomycetes bacterium
GGCCCGGGTGGCCTGGGCGATCAGGGCCGGGTCTCCGGCCTCGGCGGCCTCGACGATGGCGCGGTCGGCGGCGGCCGCCGACTCCGCGTACTGGCCGAACATGCCGTGCAGGTTGGACAGCTCGGTCCAGGCCCTGGCCCGGACGGCCGGCCGGGCCGAGCCGGTGGCCGGTCCAAGGTCGGCCAGGGCGCCCGGCAGGTCGCCGGTGGCCCCACGGACCGTGCCCCGCTCCAGCCGCAGCTCGGCCTGGTCCTCGGCGTCCGTCCCGGCCAGGCCGGCCAGCCCGATGGCGTCGTCCAGCATTTGGGCGGCGGCGTCCAGGGCCTCCTGGTCCCGGAGCCGCCGGGCCGCCCGCTGGCAGGCGGCCACGGCCCGGGCGGCCAGCTCCCGGTCCTCGGCGGTCGGGGCCCGCACCTCGCCGGCCAGGCGGACCGCCTGGACCAGGTGGTAGGCGACCACCTCGGGCAGGCTCGGCTCCTCGCCGGGGGCGCCGGCCAGCCAGCCGGCCAGCCGCTGGTGGAGCTCGGACCGGCCGGCCTTGGGCAGGATGCCGTAGGCGACGTCCCGGAACAGCGAGTGGTGGAAGGCGAAGCGCTCCTGGCCGCCGGCCAGCCGCTCGGGCAGCCGCTCCACCAGGCCGGCCCGGGCCAGCCGGTCCAGGTCGGCGTCGAGGTCGCCGTCGCCCGGCCGGGCCATGGCGGCCAGGGCGGCGTGGGAGAACCACTTGCCGACGACCGCGGCCCGGCACAGAACCCGCTTGGCCGACGGCGGCAGCCGGTCCAGCCGGGCCGCGACCAGCGCCTGGAGGGAGTCCGGGATGGGCAGCGACGGCTGGCCGGGCTCGACCCGGCCGGCCTCCCGCAGGGCGATGGCCAGCTCCTTGACGAACAGCGGGTTGCCCTTGGTGGCGTCGAACACCCGGCCGACCAGGTCGGGCTCGGCCTCGGAACCGAGCACCGAGCCGAGCAGCTCGGCCGCGGGCCGCTCGCCGAGGGGATCGAGGTCGATCCGCTGGGTCCCGGTCCGGAGCAGCCAGCCGGGCAGGCCGGGGAGCTCGGGCCGGCTGATGCCCAGGTAGGCCAGCTGGCCCTGGGGCCGGCAACCGTCGGTGACCAGGGTCGAGGCCACCTCCAGCAGGTCGCGGGTGGCCCAGTGCAGGTCCTCGAGGACCACCAGGACCCGTTCGTTCCTGGCCAGGCCGCACAGCACCCCGGCCAGGGCCGCGGCCAGCTCGCGGGTGTTGCCGGGGCCGGGTGGACCGGCCGGCCCGGGCTCGTCCACCTCCAGGCCGGCCAGCCGGCACAGGGCCTCGGCGGTGGCCGGGGCGGCCACCGGGTCCGGCCAGGTCTCGGCGACCAGCCGGCCGATGGAGGAGGTGAGCACGCCGGCCGGCTCGGTCGGGGCCATCCCGGCGGCCGCGGCCAGCACCTCGCGGACCGGCCAGAAGGGCAGGCTCTGCCAGTCGGGCAGGCAGCGTCCCCACAGGACATGGACCCGGTCGCCGATCTCGGCCGTGGCCGCCCGGGCCAGGGTCGACTTGCCGACCCCGGCATCGCCGACCAGCAGGACCAGCCGGTTGTGGTGGGCGGCGTGGTCGAGGGCGCCGACCAGCCGTGGCAGATCGGTCTCGCGGCCGACCATCGGGTCGGTGGCCGGCTCGGCCGGTGACAGCCCGAGCACCTCCACCACCTCGACCGGCTGGCGCTGGCCACGGACCTCGAGCGGGGAGGGCGGGCCGACCTCGGCCACCTCCCGGGCGGCGCGCAGGGTCCTGGCCGACAGGAGGATCTGGTCGGGCACGGCCGCCTGCTGGATCCGGGCTGCGGTGTGCACCGCCGGGCCGGTCACCCGCAGGTCGCCCGACCACGGCCCGGCCGCGACCTCGCCGGTGTCCAGCCCGATGCGCAGGTGCAGGGGGAGGTTGCCGAGGGCGGTCTCGGCCGTCTTGACGATGTCGCGCATGGCCAGGGCGGCCCGCACGGCCCTGGCGGCGTCGTCGTCATGGCCGGTGGGGAAGCCGAACACGGCGAAGATGGCGTCGCCGATGTACTTCTCCAGGGTCCCGCCGAAGCGGCGGACCTCGGCGGCCAGCCGCCGGAAGGTCTCGTTGAGCAGGTCGCGGGCGGCCTCGGGGTCGAGGGAGGAGACCAGCCGGGTCGAGTCGACCAGGTCGGCGAAGAGCACGGTGACGACCCGCCGCTCCTCGACCCCGCCGAGCAGCCGCTGCCCGCAGGCGGGGCAGAAACGCGCCGCCGCCGGCGTCCCGACCCCGCAGGCGGGGCAGGTCATGCCGGCCGGAGCGGCTGGGTATGGGGTCACGGCCCGCAGAGCGATGTGGCGCCGGGCGCCGGTGGCTCAGGAGTCGGTGCTGTCGTCGGTGTCGGCAGCTTCGGCGGCGTCGTCGGAGTCGGCGCGCTCCCAGCGGGGGGCGTCGGTCTCGCTGGGAGGGTTGGCGGCCTCGGTCTTCTCCCAGCGGGGGGCGTCGGTCCCGGTGCCCTCGTCGGGCTCCATGGTGCTCATGGGTCCTCTCCCTTTGGAGGCGCAAGTGGGTGACCCAAGGAGTGTATACGGCAAGGCGAGCCGATTTGACCCCTTACAGCTTGTGCCCGAACTCGGGCGGCAGGCGGTACTCGTCGCCGACGATCGGGTCGCCCTCGGCGAAGCGGCCCAGCCGGAACGGGCGGATGTCGACGGTGGTGGCCCGGCCCTGGGTGACGAGCTCGGCCATGCAGGCCCCGACCGCCGGGGACTTCTTGAAGCCGGTGCCCGAGAACCCGCCGGCCACGAACAGCCCGGCCACCCCGGGGGCGGCGTCGAGCACGGCCCGGCTGTCGGGCGAGGTGTCGTAGACGCCGCGGTGGCCGCGGGCGAACGGCGCCCCCGTGAACGCCGGCACCCGCGCGGCCAGGCGCCCAAGGGCGGGGGCGACCACCTCGGAGGTGTAGCCCTCGACCTCCCGGTCGATCGCGGCCACGTCGATGTGGTGGCCGGCCTCGACCCCGAGCAGGGACAGCTCGCCCCCGTGAGGCCGGAAGTAGGTGCCGAGGACCGCGTCCAGCACCACCGGGTGACGGCGGGCCGCTCCTGGCCGGCGGAAGAAGGCGATCTGGGACCGCTCGGGGGAGATGCCGAGCTCGAACCCGGCCGTCCGGGCCAGCGGGTCGACCCAGGGCCCGCAGGCCAGCACGACCGCGTCCGCTCCGACCCGGCCGTCGTCGGTGTCGACCCCGACGACCCGGTCCCCGGCCACGGCCAGCCCCCGCACGGCCACCCCCTGAGCGATCCGCGCCCCCAGGTCGACCGCCCGCGAGGCGAACGCGAAGGTGGTGGCCACCGGGTCGGCGTACCCGGACCGGGGCTCGACCGCGGCCATCTCCACCCCGGTCAGGTCCAGCTCCGGGTGCTCGGCGGCCAGCTGCTCGGGGGTGACCGCCTCGGTGTCGACCCCGACCCGCCGCAGCATGGCCACGTTCCGCTGCAGCCGCTCCCCCTCGCCCGGCCCGACCAGGATGGCCGCCCCGGTGACGGTGAACCCGCACCAGCCCCCGACCCGCTCCTTCCAGTCCTGGAAGTAGCCCAGCCCGGTCAGGGCCATCCGCGCCTCCGGCTCGTTGGTGTAGTGCGTCCGCACCAGCGCCCCCGACCGGGCCGTCATCCCCGAACAGACCGTGCCCCGCTCCAGCACGAGCACGTCGACCCCCCGCTCGGCCAGATGGAAGGCGATCGAGCAGCCCATCACGCCGCCCCCGACCACCACCACACTCGCCCCGTTCGCCATACCGGTGAGTGTGGCGTATTGCCGTCGCCGTGGCACAGGCGATCTTGGGGGGCCGTGGGGGGGGGGGGGGGG
>DATABK010000590.1:0-3496 GCA_036259695.1 Actinomycetes bacterium
ACACGCAGACGGCGCCTCGAGCGAGACGCCGTCTGGACGTCCGGCCCCCCCTTTGCCGACGGGTGGCGGCCGGTCACGCGGGTCGAAGGGCTAGCCGCCGGCTTCGACGCCGCGGAGCAGCTGGCGGACTTCCGTCTCGCGGTAGCGACGGTGTCCGCCGAGGGTGCGGATGCTCGAGAGCTTGCCTGCTTTGGCCCAGCGGGTCACGGTCTTGGGGTCGACACGGAACAGCGCGGCGACCTCCGCCGGGGTGAGCAGCGCCTCAGGAGCGGGCGCAGACTGGACGGTACGACTGGCGGACATGGTTGCCACCCCTCACCTCGAACTTCCCCCCGTCGAGACGGGATTCTCGCGGAGGTCCTGAATATCCTAGAGGCGTCGAATGGGACAGACCATAGCAACTTAGGGCTATTTTCCGCCCCGCCTAGTAGGACTATCGGCAACCGACCGCCAGAGCTTTAGCAAAAGGTACGCAGAACTCAATTGCTGGATTCCCGCCCCCTGAGGGCGGACCAGCGCTCGCTCAAGCTGCGGTAGAGCTCACTGGATCGGTCCAGGTCGCCCGCTTCGAGGGCGCCAAGGGCCTCCCACACCTCGGCGGCCGAGTGGTCGGCGACCAGGTCCTCGAACGGGATTGCCCTGGTTAGTCCTCCGTAGTCGAGCTGGACCAGGCTGTCGGGGTCGAAGCTGTGGAGCCAGGCCCGCAGCTCCTCGACGGCCACGACCATCTCGGCGTCGTCCATCAGCTCCTGCAGGATGGACAGGGCCCGGGAGACCCGGGCCCGCGCCTTGGGCATGGTCGTCCGGTAGGTGAGCCGGGCCACCTGGCCCGAGGAGGGGGCCCCGACCCGCCGCTCGCCGTCCTCGAACAAGGTGAACCAGGGCAGGGGCACGTGCCAGGCCGCCTGCTGGATGTGGCTGCGCGACCCCGGCCGCTCGTTCTCCCAGCGCTCGAGGGTCTGCTCGGCCCGCTCGACGTCGCCGGCGGACACGAACGCGTCGGCCACCTCGTCCGGGACCGAGAGGCGGAAGGCGACCAGCGACTGGAGGGTGCGCAGCTCGGTCCGGAGGGGGCAGAGAAAGACCACGTCCCCGACCCGCTCGACCAGGGCGTGCTCCCGGTCGGCGCCGACCGTCAGCCCGAGGGCTCGGGCCAGCCCCCGGCGCTCCTCGCGGCCCACGAGCAGGCTTGCCGGCAGGACCTGACCGGCCTCCACGTAGGCGGCCCACTCCGCCCGCTCCCGGGGTGGGAACGCGGCCAGCGGCTGGTAGATGCGTAGATACGCCGTGAACGCATGCCCCTTCATGCTGAGGAGTATAAGGAGAGGCCTGTGGTAGGTTGGCCCTCCGGGTGGGTACCCCCACCACGCATCTGCCGCCCTGGCGGCGATCCCGCCGGGGCCCGTCCAGGAGGTCATCCTTGGGAGCGTTTGGGCTCATGGGTGGCGAGTACGAGCAGGTCGTCTACAACCACGACCCCGCCTCCGGCCTCAAGGCGATCATCGCCATCCACTCGACCGCCCTCGGACCGGCCCTGGGCGGCACGCGCTTCTACCCGTACGCCTCCGAGGACGACGCTCTGGCCGACGTCCTGCGGCTGGCCCGGGGCATGAGCTACAAGGCGGCCGTCGCCGGGCTCAACCTCGGCGGCGGCAAGGCGGTCATCATCGGCGACCCCAAGCGGGTCAAGTCCGAGGCCCTGCTGCGCGCCTACGGCCGCTTCGTGGAGAGCCTCGGCGGCCGCTACATCACCGCCGAGGACGTCGGGACCTACATCCCCGACATGGACGTGGTCTCGCTGGAGACCCGGTTCGTCACCGGCCGCTCGCCGGCCAACGGCGGCGGCGGCGACCCCTCGATCAACACCGCCTACGGGGTCCTGAAGGGCATGCAGGCGGTGGCCGAGGAGCTCTGGAACGACCACGCCCTGGCCGGCCGCCACGTCGTCGTCCAGGGCGTCGGCAAGGTCGGGAGCCACCTGTGCCACCTGCTGCACCAGGCCGGGGCTCGGCTCACGGTGGCCGACGTGGACGTCGACAACGTGGCCAGGGCGGTCAAGGAGTTCGGCGCCGACACCGTCGAGCCCGGCAAGGCCCACGCGGTCGAGTGCGACATCTTCGCCCCGTGCGCGCTGGGCGCGGTCGTCAACGACGACACCCTGCCCGAGCTGAAGTGCGCGGCCATCGCCGGGTCGGCCAACAACGTCCTGGCCCGCGACGAGCACGGCTACGCCCTGCGTCAGCTCGGCATCCTGTATGCCCCCGACTACGTGGTGAACGCCGGCGGTCTGATCAACGTGGCCGACGAGCTCAAGGGCTACTCCCCCGACCGGGCCAAGGCCAAGGTCGAGGGCATCTTCGGCACGGTCCGGGACATCTTCCACCGCGCCAAGGCCGAGGGCGTCCCCACCAGCGAAGCCGCCGACCGCATCGCCAAGGACCGGATGCGCGACATCTCCCGCCTCCGCCTGATCCGGGTGCTCCCGGGGGTCAGCGGCTAGCCCCGAGAGGGCCAGGCTCGGAGGCGCGCGCCAACCCCACACCCCGATGTCGGAGCCCCTTTTGGGAGGGTAGCCCAGGACGGGATGGGCTGCTCACCGCTGTCCACAGCCCCATAGCCCCACAGCCCACCCTTGGGCTCACCACAGCGAACCAACCGCTGCCTCACCCAGCGCTTGCGACCTCGCCCATCACCCAGGACGGGACCTCCCGGTCGGCCAGGAACGCCGCCGCCCGGTCGGCCTCGGCGGCCGGGAGGATCGCCACCATGCCGACGCCGAGGTTGGTCGCCCGGGCCAGCTCCTCGTCCTCCACGGGGCCGAGGTCGGCCAGGACCCGGAAGATCGGGGGCACCTCCCAGGAGGTCCGGTCGACCCTGGCGGTGAGGCCCGGCGGGAGGCAGCGGGGGAGGTTGCCGGGGAGGCCGCCGCCGGTGACGTGGCAGAGGCCGTGGACCTCGACCCCGCCGGCGAGCAGGTCGGCCAGGTGGGGGGCGTAGATGCGGGTCGGGGCGAGCAGGGCCTCCCCGATCGGGCCGCCGAGCTCGGGCAGGTCGCGGTCGTAGTCGACTCCGGCCCTGGACAGGACCTGGCGGGCCAGGCTGAAGCCGTTGGCGTGGAGGCCCGAGGAGGCGAGCCCGAGCAGCACGTCGCCGGCGACGACCCGGTCGGGGCCGAGGAGGCGGTCGCGCTCGACCATCCCCAGGGCGAACCCGGCCAGGTCGTAGGCGTCAGGGGCCATGGCGTCGGGGTGCTCGGCCGTCTCCCCGCCGAGGAGGGCGCAGCGGGCCAGGCGGCAGCCCTCGGCCACCCCGGCGACGATGGCCGCCACCCGGGCGGGGTCGACCCGGCCGACGGCCAGGTAGTCGAGGACGAACAGCGGCTCGGCCCCGCAGACGACAACGTCGTCGACGACCATGGCGACCAGGTCGATCCCGACGGTGTCGTGGCGGTCCAGGGCCTGGGCGACCAGCAGCTTGGTGCCGACCCCCTCGCTGG
>DATABK010000591.1:0-5797 GCA_036259695.1 Actinomycetes bacterium
GGTGGTGTAGGTGACCGTGCCGCCGGTGGCCTCCTGCTGGCCGCCCTCGGAGCAGTTGCGGCCGAACGGCTGGAAGGTGGCGTCCGCCGTGCGCAGCGTCCCGTCGGGACCGGTGGTGCCCACCCCGATGCTGTAGGTGCCGGGCGCGAACGGGGCCGGCTGCATGTCGCTCCGGTAGGCGGTCTGAATCACGACCAGCCACTTCTCGCCGGCCACGACCTGGTTCTGGCGGTAGCGGGCGCACACGCCCGGCTTGTTGCTGAGCGTGGAGTACAGCTGATGCTGCCAGTCGACACCGGTGACCTGGGAGTAGGCGTCGACGAGGTCGGTGAGTGTGGTCTTGCCGACGGACCCGCGCGGGTCGGTGACGGTGCCCGGTGTCGGTTCGGCACACGGCACCGGCGACTCGGCGGTCGGCGTCGAGCCTTGTGGCTGGCCTGCCGCGGCGTGCAGTGGAAGCGCGGCCAGGCCGGCGAGGAACTGGCGCCGATCGGTCACGTCGCTTCACCCCCCCTTGAGAGTGCGACGTCAGTTGGTGCGGTTATTCCCTTCCGAGGAGGTTTCACTCCACATGGGTTGCTCGATCAGGCAGCCACTTTAGGTAACCGGTGAAGAGCGGAGGACGATCTCCCCTGTTACGGGAAGATTTGCCTATCCGCGTCACTTCGTTTATATTCCCGCGTCGGCGTCCTCCCCGGACCTTGCGGGTCGCCGGGCCCGGGATGCACACCGCCACTCCCCTCGCACGATCGGCCTTGTGCTGCGCCCGGGAGCAATCCAAGCGAACGATCGTCAACCTTCAGAGAGGTGGGGGCACCTTGCCAAGGAAGCTGGCGACCACCGTCGTGCTGGTCGCGGCCCTGTTCATGTCCACGTTCAGCGTCGTGTCCACGGCGCCGTCGGCGCAGGCGCAGAGCGCCTCCTGGGACCTCAACGCCTACAGCGCGCCGCGCGCCACCGACAACGCGATCCTCGTGTGGAACGAGGAGCTGCTCGACATCATCCGCCGGCACCCGCCCCTGACGGGCCCGACGGTCAGCGCCCGCGCCCTCGGCATCCTGCATACCGCCACCTACGACGCCTGGGCGGCCTATGACGCGGTGGCCAAGGGCACCCGTCTCGGCAGCCAGCTGCGCCGCCCCGCGGCCGAGCGCACCCCGGCCAACAAGGAGAAGGCGATCAGCTACGCGGCCTACCGGGTGCTGACCGACCTGTTCCCGAACCCGCCGCACACGAACATGCCCGCGGTCAACCTCGAGGGCCAGATGCTCAGCCGGGGCTACGACCCCAGCAACACCACCACTGACACCACCAAGCCCGAGGGCATCGGCAACGTGGTCGCCAAGGCGCTGCTCGACTACCGCCACAGCGACGGTTCCAACCAGCTCGGCAATGCGCCGGGCAGCTCTGGCACGCGGTACTCGGACTACACCGGCTACCAGCCCAAGAACCAGTGGAACAACGTGCCGTTCGTGTGGAACTGGCAGCCGCTCTGCGTCCTCACGCCGACCGGCGTCGGTGCCGGCATGCCGCCCACCCCGTCGGACGGCACCTGCTCTTCACCGAACTACGCGGTCCAGAGTCCGGCGACCCCGCAGTGGGGCAGGATCAAGATGTTCGGGCCTCTCGCGGCGTCGCAGTTCCGGGTCACCGGGCCGCCCAAGAACCCGGACGGCAGCAACTCCACGGTCGACATCCAGCGGGAGATCAACGACGCCGCCAACCTCGACGACGTCAAGAAGGCCAAGGCGGAGTACTGGGCCGACGGGCCGGCCTCGGTGTTCCCGCCCGGGCATGACTTCATCTTCGCCCAGGCGCTGTCCCGCCGGAAGGGCCACAGTCTCGACACCGACGCCAAGCTGTTCTTCATGCTCGGCAACGCGATGATGGACGCGAGCATCGCCTCCTGGTACCAGAAGTACAAGTACGACTCGGTCCGGCCCATCACCGCCATCCGCAACCACCCGGACTTCAAGAACAAGGATGTCAACTCCTGGCTCGGTCCCAACAAGGGCTTCGGCACCGTCAAGGGCTCGCAGTGGATGCCGTACCAGGCGCTCCATGTCGTGACCCCGCCGTTCCCCGAGTACGTGTCCGGGCACTCCACCTTCAGCGGCGCCGGGGCGACCATCCTGTCCTCGTTCTTCGGGGAGGCGTTCGGCGCCTACGTCGTGATCCCCAAGGGGTCGTCGTCGTTCGAGTCGAACACCCCGGCCGCCCCCGTGACGCTGTCCTGGCCGACATTCACGAGCGCCGCCGACGAGGCCGGCTGGTCGCGCCGGTACGGTGGCATCCACTTCTACACCGGCGACAACCACGGTCGGGCGCTGGGCCGGCAGGTCGCCCAGTACGTCTACTCCAGCGCCCAGAACTACATCCAGGGCCGGACCGCCGGCTGACCACCTTCACCAGCAAGCCAGATGGGGCCCCTCTCGGGGCCCCATCTGCTTCGAGCTGCGGGGTCAGACGGCGACGATGTAGACCGGCTCGGTGACCGTCTTGTTGCCCCGACTGTTGGTGGGCGTGGTCAGGGTGGCGGTCGCCTTGGCCCATCCGGCGTCGAACCCGGCGCCGATGGTCGTGACGGCGACGGAGTGGGTGCGGCCGTCGCAGACGACGGCCTGGGGACCGTCGCTGACCGCCGTGGCGATGGTCTGGGGGTAGCCCTGCTTCACAGTCACGTTCACGGTGCCGTAGCCGGTGGAGTCCTTGCACCGGACCTGGAGCCCGACATCGATGTTGGTGCCGATGAAGTCGTAGTCGGCCTTGTCGTTGATGGTGACGTAGGAGCTGGAACCGGTCGTGCCGGTGGCGCCGGCGGCCGTCATCCCGAACGGCAGCGCGGCGGCGATGACGCCGGCGAGCACGAGCAGGCGAATACGCTTCATAGCGGGGTTAGCCCTCCTAGGGGAATTAGCGAAGATTTGGTTTGACCACGTTCACTACCCCGGGGCGGCAGCGGTGGCAGTCCTACCCGACGCCATATCACCCAAACATGCGGTGACCCGCAGATTAGGGAACATGCCTGCTCAGACGGACTAAAGCGCAACTTCGGGAGAACTACGTAGAATAAACGCCATTACCGCTGGACATACTGCCTTCAGGCAAAATTGTGGCCTGAATATCAGCCGCAGAAATCTTCAGGTCCGATTCGCAGTATTTCCACCGGTTCGCCGCCGACCAGGTGGCGCTCGACCAGCTCGGGGACATCGGCTTCGGTGACGCCGCCGTACCAGACGTTGTCGGGGGCGACCAGCAGCGCCGGGCCGGCCAGGCAGCCTTCCATGCAGCCGGCAGCGACCACCTTGACGTTGGTCAGGAGGCGGCGGCCCTGTTCCTCGCGGAGGGCGTTGAAGACGTCGGCGGCGCCGCGGTCCAGGCACGAGCCCTTGGGGTGGCCTTCGGGGCGCTGGTTGAGGCAGACGAACACGTACCGTTCAGGCTGGGCCATTCGCTGTCTCCCTGGAACTCGCGGCTGCCGCCCAGGCTACAACGGCCCGGCGGCCGGCCGGGTCAGCCGCCGCTGCCGTAGGGGCGGGTGATGATCTCCAGGAAGTGGCCGCTCGGGTCCTCCCAGTAGACGCCGCGGCCGCCGTCGTTGGTGTTGATCTCGCCCGGCCGCCGCCGGCCCGGGTCGGCCCAGTAGGGCAGGTCCCGCTCGCGGATGCGGGCGAAGATCTGGTCGAACTCGTCCTCGCCGACCAGGAACGCGTAGTGCTGGGGATGGACCGGGCCGTGGTCGTCGGCGAAGTCGAGGGAGACGTCGTTGTCGACCTCCACCACCAGGAAGGGCCCGAAGGCGGTGGGCGGCCCCAGCCCCAGGATCTCGGCCAGGAACGTGGCCGACTCGCGCTTGTCGCGCACCCGGACGATCGTGTGGTTGAGCTGGACGGGCATCGGTGCTCCTTACTCGCGTTGGAGGTGTCGCTGGAGGCGGGCGGTGTCGGCGGCCGTCCACTTCGCCGGCGGGACCACCGCCGCCCAGCCGGTCGGGAAGTCGACGCCGTAATCGTGCCCGTAGCCCGACGGGGCGCTGAAGCCGGCGATGAGGTCGGCCACCTCCTGGAGGCCGGTGACGATCGGGTACCAGCCGGCCCGGGCGGGGACATCGTAGCCCTGCGGCCGGTCGGTCCACTCCGGCCGCTCCCACAACGCCTCAAGAGTCGCGTTCCCGACCGGGTCCGATGGATGGTGCACGTACAGCACCCGGGGATGCCGCCAGCGCTCGTCGGGGCGCTCCAGGTCGGCGGGCCGGTTGGCGAACCGGACCTTGGTGCCGCCGTCGTACACCGGCCGCCAGACGGGGGAGCCCGGCTCGCGGTCGTCGGTGAACTGGTCCCAGATGTGGTTGGAGGCGGTGGGGCCGGTGAACAGCGCCCCGTCCGACCCGGCGACGAGGTTGGCCAGCGAGGTCGCGGCGTCGCCGCCCCGGAACGCCGCCTCGGCGCCGTAGGAGCCCAGGCTCTCCCCGAAGATGACCAGCCTGGGCCGGCCCGCGTCCGGGAGCTGGGACCAGCGCCGGTGGACGTGGCGGTACAGGGCGGTGCCGGCCGCGGCCACCTCCTCCCGGTCGACCAGGAACGAGATCCAGCTGGGCAGGTAGGAGTACTGGAGGCCGACCAGCGCCGTGTCACCGCGGTGCAGGTACTCGAGCGCGCTGGCGGCGTTGGGGTCGACCCAGCCGGTGCCGGTGGTGGTGACGACGCCCAGGACCTCCCGCTGGAAGGCGCCGGTCCGCTCAAGCTCCCGAACCGCCAGGGCGGCGCGCTCGTCGGCCGATCCGGCCGACCGCAGCCCGGCGTAGACCCGGATCGGCTGCACCACGGGCGCCGACGACCCGTGGAAGGCGCGCAGCTCCGCCGGGGTCGTGGCCCCGGCCACGAAGCTGCGGCCGTACTCGCCGAGCGTCGCCCACGGCACCAGCGACGCCGGGCTGCCCGAGGCGGTGGGCGTGGCCGGCGCCACCACGCTCGGGGCGGTGGTGGTGTCGACCTGCCCGAAGCTCCGGTTGGCCCAGCCGAGGAACCCGTCGACGGCGACGTCGCGAGTGATCAGCACGGCGGCGACCACGAACACCGCCGCGGTCACGGCATGGGCGAGCAGCCGGGGCAGCCGGCGGGACAGCACGCGGTCGAGCAGCGCGATCCCGTGCCCGACCAGGCGGCCGGCCAGCAGCAGGAGCCCGAACAGGACCAGCGTCACCGCGGCCATCGGCGCCAGGACCGCCGGCGACAGGTGCTCCATGTCGACCAGGTCGCGCTGCTGGTTCTGCCAGCCCGGCCACAGCGCCAGGCCGGCGACGACCACGACGGCGCCGGCGACGCCGAGGGCGAGCCAGGCGCGGCGGCGGGCCCGCCGGGCCGGGGTCCGGCCGAGCCGCCGGAGCACCGCCTCCAGGACGTACCCGGCGAGCGTCCCCAGCAGGTACCCGATGGCGGCCGACAGCCCGCTCACCACGCCCTGGGCGGACCAGGACCGGGGCAGCAGGCTCGGGTCCAGCGACCACCACCAGAACAGCAGCGCCACGGCCGTGCCGGCGAACGTCGGCGGGACGAGCAGCCAGCCGCGCGAGGCCGCGCCGCGTCCGCGGTCGGCATGGTCGAGGCGTCGACCCGTCTCCTGCCGCACTCCCACCCCAGCCCGTGCTTGGCCTGCTACCGGCCTATCGTCGCGCTCGCGGGGATGCACGGCAACCGGTATCCCGGAGTGAGCCGCTGGTTTGCCCGGCACCGCCGCCACCCCTGGCTGACGCCTCATGAGGCGAGGACCTCCGCCCATCCTGAAGGCGGAGGTCCTC
>DATABK010000592.1:0-2476 GCA_036259695.1 Actinomycetes bacterium
CGCGGGTCCCGCCGGACCCGGCCATCATCCGGACCGGAGGCTCGGTGGCCAGGTCGAAACGGGCCATCAGCTCGGGGGCGTCGAGCGGGTCGCCGTCGACGGTCACCAGCTCCGGCGGCGGGCCGGGATGCCAGGTCTCCCGGTGCAGGCGCGCCCCGGTCATGGGGACCGCCCGGTGCAGGGCGGCCAGCCGCTCCTGGAGCCGCTCGACGGGCTCGGCCAGGGTCGCGGCGACGACCACGGCCCAGGTGGTCCGCCGGTCGGGGAAGCGCAGCAGGGCCAGCGCATTGGCCGAAGCCGGCGCCGGCAGGCCCGGCCGGCCGGCTATCGCCCGCCCCCCGGGACACCGGGCCGGATCCCTGGGTCGCCGGCCCGGACCCCCGGCCCGCGCCGATGGCCGACGAACAACACCGTCGGCGAGCAGACCGCGACCCGCCGGGCGAGCGCATCCAGCGGGCGGCACCAGCGCCGCCGGCTCCAGGTGCTCGCGAACCCCAGCGGGTGCAGCGAGTAGGTGAACCGGCGGCTGCGGTTGAGCTCGCCCAGCAGGGACCGCAGCCGGTAGCGCAGCACATGGGTCGGGTCCATGTGCGCGTGGGGGAACAGGCGGTTGGGCACGGTGACGACCACCTTGGCGGTGGCGACCGACTCCAGCATGTCCAGCGTGGCCCGGAGCTCACCGCCGGGGACGTGCTCGAGGAGCTCGCTGCAGAAGACCATGTCGACCTGGTCCAGGTGGTCGGTCAGGCGGGCCACCGGGGCGCAGATGACCTGGTCGTAGGCGCCGGTGGCCTCGGCCTGGCGGCACAGGGCCGGGTTGTGGTCGAGGCCGATGACCGTGGTCGCCTGGCGGCGCAGGGCCGGCCCGTACAGGCCCGACCCGCAGCCGGCGTCCAGGACCGAGGCGGCCCCGGACAGCTCCCGCTCGATCAGGGCGACCATCCGGCCGTCCACCTGCCGGTCCAGGTAGCGCCGGGTGAGCTCCTCGCCGATGCCCTCCGCCATGCTGTGCGGGAGTCTACGATGACCGGCACTGCAACCGGAGGCGCCCGTGGGCGCGGAGACCAGCACATGAACGGCCATTTCCAGGACGAGCTGGCGGCGCTGCTGGCCGGCGAGCTGTCACCCTCGGCGGCGGCAGCCGTGCATGCCCACCTGGCCGCCTGCGACCGGTGCCGGGTCGACCTGGCCGCGGTGGCGTTCGCGACCGGGGAGCTGCGGTCGGTGGCCCGGCTGCCGTTCGCCGACCCGACCGAGCTCCCGCCGCTGGACCTGCCGGTCGGAGAAGACGAGCGGGTCGGGCCGGCGGCGGTGGTGCTCGCCGCCACCGACGACGGGCTCGACCCGGCCTACCAGGCGACCCGCCGGGCCGCCTTCGCCGTCGCGGCCAGGGAGGGCGCCCGGGTCGTGCTGTTCGACCGCTCCCCCGAGCTGTACCTGGTCGACCCCTACGAGCGGGCCCGGGGCAACGGCGGCGGCCCTCGGAGCTCGCTGCTCAACCAGCGCACGGCCAGCCGCCTGGGCCGGCCGTACCTGGCCGAGCAGCTGGCCGAGGCCAGCCAGCTCGGCCTGGACGGGGCAGCATGGGTGGCTCGCGGCCACGGCCCCGACGCCCTGGCCGCCGCCTGCGAGCTCCTCGACGCCGAGCGGGTGGTCCTCCCGGCCGCCCTGGCCACCCCGACCCTGATCGACCGGGTCCGCGGCCACACCCTGGCCGCCTTCCGCCGCCGCGTCCCGGCCAGGATCACCCTGGCCGACCTCGACGGCACCCTGGCCGAGGTCGTCGAGTAGGCTCCGGACGGGCGTCGCCGCCTTCTGGCAGACTGCCCGGATGCGCGAGATCGACTACCTGCAGGCCCTCCGCGACGAGGGCACGGCCCTGGTCGCGGCGGCCCGGCTCGGGCTCGACCCGCCGGTGCCGGCGTGCCCCGGGTGGGCGGTGGCCGACCTGGTCCTGCACACCGGGATGGTGCACCGGCACAAGCTGGAGATCGTCCGGGGGCGCCTGGCCGAGCCGCCCGACCCGTGGCCGCCCCCGGCCCCGCCCCGCGGGGAGCTGCTCGGCTGGTACGAGCAGGGGCTGGAGGAGCTGCTGACCGTGCTCGAGGTCGCCGACCCCGAGACCCGGGTGTGGACCTTCTACCGGCCCGACCAGACGGCCGGCTTCTGGCGCCGCCGCATGGCCCAGGAGACGGCCGTGCACCGGGTCGACGCCGAGAGCGCCCACGGCGGCCCCCGGCCGGTGCCGGCGGCCCTGGCCGCCGACGGGGTGTCGGAGCTGCTGGAGGTGTTCCTGGCCCCCAACGCCGAGGGCGAGCCGGTGGGGGGGCGGGGGGAGTCGCTGCACCTGCACGCCACCGACACCGAGGGCGAGTGGCAGCTGCGGCTGCTGCCGGCCGGGGTCGAGGTCGAGCGCGGTCACGCCAGGGGCGACGCGGCCGCCCAGGGCGCCGCCTCGGACCTGCTGCTGTTTCTC
>DATABK010000593.1:0-1506 GCA_036259695.1 Actinomycetes bacterium
CCGCTCCCCGGCCAGCTTCTCGTTGAGCTGGCGGCGCAGTTCCTCCAGGTCCTCGGGGGCCACGTCCTCGGCCGTCTCGACCAGGCGCTTCTCGACCCGCCCGGTGTCGACGATCAGGACCAGCATGACCACGTGGCGGCCCAGCCCGACGACCTCGATGTGGCGCAGCCGCGCCCGGTCCAGCGCCGGCGGGGCCACCATGGCGGTGTAGTGGGTGAGGCTGGACAGCAGCACCGAGGTCCGCTGGAGGGTCTCCTCCAGGTCGGCCGCCCCCTCGAAGAAGCGGGCGATGGTCTCCTCCTGGGCCCTGGCCAGCTCCCCGACCCCCGAGAGGGCGTCGACGTAGAACCGGTACCCCCGGTCGGTGGGGATCCGCCCGGCACTGGTGTGGGGATGGGAGAGGTAGCCCTGCTCCTCGAGCACGGCCAGCTCGTTCCGGATGGTGGCCGGCGAGACCCCGAGCGAGTAGCGCTCGGTCAGGCTCTTGGACCCGACCGGCTTCTCGGTGTAGATGAACTCGTGCACCACCGCGCGCAACAGCCGCGCTTTTCGCTCATCGAGGTCCATGGCCGCCCCTCCCTGCACAAGACGATCCATGTTCGGCAGCGTAGCAGTCAAGGTAGGCGAGTGCTAAGCCAGCCGGGCGACCACCTCACCGTGCAGGAACATGCCCTTTTCGGTCAGCCGAAGGCCAGGTCCGGGGGCCAGCAGGACGGCCGTTCTCAGGTCGTTGGCTGCTGGGCCGTCAGGGTCGGCCCCGAGGCTCCTGGCCTCGTCAGGGCCGAGCCCGTCGACCGTCCGCAGCCGCAGCGCCAGCGCCTCGAACCGCGCCTGTTCGGGGTCGAGCCGCTCCTCCCCGGAGGTCGGCCGCCGGCGTTGGCGGACGGCCTCCAGGTACTGGGGCACGCCGTTGACGTTCCAGCGCCGGGCCGTCCCGTCGAACTCGTGGGCCCCGGCCCCGAGGCCGAGGTACCGCCCCCGCCGCCAGTAGGTGAGGTTGTGCCGGCTGGCGGCGCCGTCGGTGGCCCAGTTGGACACCTCGTAGTGGCGGTAGCCGGCGGCGGCCAGGACCCCGCAGGCCGTCTCGTAGCGGTCGGCCAGGTCGTCCTCGCCCGGCTCGGCCATGCGGCCGGTGGCGACCAGGCGGCCGAACTTGGTGGCGGGCTCGATGGTGAGGGCGTAGGCGGAGAGGTGCTCGGGCTCGAGGGCGAGGGCCGCCTCCAGGGTGGCCGCCCACGACCGGGGGTCCTCGTCCGGCCCGCCGTAGATGAGGTCGAGGTTGAGGGCGGGCACCCCGGCCGCCCGGAGGGTCGCCGCCGCCGTCGCGACCCTGGCGGCGTCGTGGGCCCGGCCGAGGTTGGCCAGGACCCGGTCGTCGAAGCTCTGGGCGCCCATCGACACCCGGGTCACCCCGGCCGCCGCCAGCCCCTCGGCCATGGCCGCGTCGACCGTCTCCGGGTTGGCTTCCACGGTCACCTCGGCCCCGGGCGCGAACGCCAGCAGCTC
>DATABK010000594.1:0-1740 GCA_036259695.1 Actinomycetes bacterium
GTGCCCAGGTCCTGCATCTTCCCGCTGTTGGCGATGTCCATCATCACGCCGGGCTGCGGGAACAGGGCGATGTCGGGAAGGTTGTTGCCCTGCACGCGGGTCCTGATGATGGTGTCGAAGGACTGCGAGGCCTCCGAGAACTTGACCGTCACCCCGTTGGCGCTCGCCCACTGGTTCAGCCCGTCCTGGAACCCCTTGGACTGGTCGCCGCCGAAACCGAAGAGGATCTCGACCTGGCCGTTGCCCTCAGCCGCCGAGGTGCCGCCACCGCCGCCGCCTTCCTCGCTGAGGCAGGCCGAGGCGAACAGCATGGCCACCGCCGCCACGGCGATGCCCTGGAACAACCTACGCCATCGCATTTTGTCTCCCTTTCGTTGACGCCGCAGCACCTGTCGGTAGACGGTAATCCCTTCCAGGCCTGCCCCTCCGGGTCTTCAACCGCCACCTAGTGCTGGCCCACCAGACTCATCAACGAGACGTGCACGGCCCCTTTCGTGGGGCGACCGCGACGCTGCGCTCGCGAGGCGAAGTGGCCAACGGGTCTCGATCATGCATGGGGCAGCATGGGAAGTCCACCGGTCGGTGGCGACCGGCAGGGGCCCATTCGCCGAGCAGAGCGGGTCATCGGTCTGCGTTTGCCCTCGTGGGCCTGGTTTGAAACCGGTCCACGCGCGTCAGGGACCAGCGCGGCGACCCCTTGTCACCCCATCTGGAAGTGATTAGATTAGGGGCGATTATCATTCCGCCCGTAGTCTCGCATGTACGAACCAGGTGTCAAGCGCGGGTGGCGAGCATGCATAGGCCGACGCCGACGTCACTGCTCCTGCGGCGGATGACCGCGTCCGCCGTGCTTGACGCCCTGCGAGCGGGCGGGCCCATGACGGGCAGCGACCTGATGAGCGCGACCGGCCTGACCAGGCCGACCGTGCACGTGGTCTGCAACGACCTCATCCGGCTGGGCTGGATCCAGGAGATGGACAGCCGGCCGGCCACCGGCGAAGGCCGCCGTGGCCGCCCGGCCCGCTGCTACGAGTTCCAGAGCCGGGCCGGCTTCGTGCTCGGCATCGACGCCACCGACCGGGTGGTGGTCCGCCTGGCCGACCTCCGCGGCGACCGGGTCGCCGAGGCCGCCGAGCCCCTGGCCCACGTCTCGGTCCCGGCCGACGAGCGGGTGGCGGCCATCCGCCGGGCCACCGACACGGTGCTGTCGTCGGCGGTCGTCGACCCGGCCCGGGTCCTGGCCGTCACCGTGGGCGTGCCCACCCCGGTCGACACCGAGGGCCGCCCGGTCGGCCGGGAGGCCTACCTGCCCGGCCTGCCCGGCCGCGACCTGGGGCCGGAGATCGGCGCCCGCCACGGCTGGCCGGTCCTGCTCGAGAACGACGCCAACCTGGCCGCCTGGGGGGAGCGCTGGCGCGGGGTTGCCGTCGGCGTCGACGACCTGGTGGTCATGGTGGCCGACGAGCGGCTCGGGTCCGGCCTGTTCCTCGGCGGGCGGCCGATCCGCGGCCACGCCGGCGGGGCCGGCGAGCTCCGCTTTCTTGAGCTGGTCGAGCGGGTCGGCAGCACCTACGGCATCGCCTGGCTGGTCCGCACCCTCGGCGCCGAGGCCGTGGCCAGGTGCCGCGGGGCGACCGGACGGCCACGGCGACGGGGGCGGCTGCTGTGGACCATGGCCGGGGGCGACCCGGCGCGGATCGAGACGGCGACCGTGCTCGAGGCGGCCCGGGCCGGGGACGC
>DATABK010000595.1:0-2052 GCA_036259695.1 Actinomycetes bacterium
CGCGTCGGCCCGTGACACCTGGCAGGGCCGGTTCGGCGGGGCCATGGCGGTCGTGCCCAACGGGGTCGGGCCCGAGTTCTTCAGCCACCCCGAGCCCCTGGAGGGCTGGAAGGGCGAGGGCCCGACGCTGCTGTTCGTCGGCCGCCTCGAGCCCCGCAAGGGCCTGACCTATCTGGTCAGGGCGTTCCTGCGGCTCAAGCCGGCCTTCCCGCGGCTGCGGCTGCTGGTCGTCGGCCGCGACGACAAGCGGATCCAGGACAAGGCGATGGCCCTGGTCCCGCCCCGGCTCCGCACCGACCTGGTCTTCGTCGGCTCCGTGCCCCAGGCCGACCTGCCGTCCTACTACGCCTCGGCCGACGTCTTCTGCGCCCCGTCGCTGGGCGGGGAGTCGTTCGGGATCGTCCTGGCCGAGGCCATGGCCGTCGGCAAGCCGGTGGTCTGCTCGGACATCGGCGGCTACCGCGACGTGGTCCGCGACGGCACCGACGGGCTGCTGGTCCCGCCCCGCGACCCCCAGGCCCTGGCCGAGGCCCTGGCCGGCCTGCTCGACAACCCGGCCCGCCTGGCCGCCATGGGCGAGGCGGCGGCCGCGGCCGCCCGCCGCTACGCCTGGGAGGTGGTGGCCGCCGAGGTCGCCGAGGTGTACCGGACGGCCCTCGAGGGTTGAGCCCGTTCGGTACACTGCGGCAGCTGAGCGGGCGATTCGAGGAGGCGGCGTGGACGTGGCGGCGGCCCTGTGGGGCGGGATCATCGGGGCGATCGTGGCGGCGACGGTGTACGCCGGGTTCCTCGGCCTTCGCCTGACCCGGCTGGACCTGCTCCGGTTCGAGGGCGGCCTCCTCCAGCGTGAGCGCTCCAGCATGGTCTACATCTACGGGGTGACCGTGCAGATCGTCGCCGGGGCCCTGCTCGCCCTCGCCTACCGGCAGGTGTTCCAGCAGCTCGACTCGGCCACCTTCGTCGGCTGGGGGGCGCTGCTCGGCCTCGCCCAGGGGGTCCTGGCCGTGCTCCTGCTGCCGGTGTTCGGCATGCTCAACCGCAACGTCCGGGCCGGCGACGAGCCGGCCCCCGGGCGGTTCGGGCGCGCCTACGGCGCCCTCACCCCCGTCGCCCTGCTGGTCGCCTCGGTGGTCTTCGGCACCTGGGTCGGCATCGTCCTCATCCCTTGAGCACCCTGCACCTCCTGCGGGAGCAGATCGCCGCCAACCGCCGCGCCTACCAGGTCACGGTGGCCATCGTGGTCGTCGCCCTGGCCCTATTCGGCCTGCTCGTCACCCTGGCCCTCGGGCTCGGGGTGAGCGGCCTGGGGGCCGGGCTCGGCCTGGCCGTGCTGGTGGTCGGGTTCGCCCCCGGGCTGGGGGAGCGGGCCGCCCTGCGCGACTCCGGGGCCGAGCCGGCCGACCCCGACCGCTGGCCCCGCTACGCCAACCTGGTCGAGGGCCTGAGCCAGAGCGCCGGGCTGCCCAGGCCCCGGCTGTACGTGGCCGACAGCGACGCCGCCAACGCCTTCTCGGTCGGCCGCGACCCCTCCAAGGCCGCCCTGGTCGTCACCCGGGGGCTGCTCACCACCCTGAACCGGGTCGAGCTGGAGGGTGTGCTCGCCCACGAGCTGAACCACATCTGGAGCTGGGGGGCGCGGTTGGCCACCCTCGGGGTCGCCCTCGGCCGGGTGCCGGGGCTGCTGCGGCTGCTCGCCCCGCCCCGGCGCGAGTTCGACGCCGACGAGGGCGGGGCCCGCCTCACCCGCTACCCGCCCGGCCTGGTAAGCGCCCTCCGGAAGCTGGCCGAGGCGGGGCAGCCACCGGACCGGCCGGGCCTGCGCCACCTGTGGATCATGGCTCCCGGGGACGCATCTCACCCGCCGGTGGACGAGCGGATCGCCGCCCTGCAAGAGCTGTGAGGGGGCGGCCGAGCGTGATCCGCAGGGGCTCGGAGGTCCGGGCCAGGACCGGGCCGAGCACGGCCAGGATCAGCACGTAGGCGGTGGCCAGGGGGCCCAGCTCGGCCTCGCGGCCGGCGGCCACGGCCAGGCCGGCGATCACGATCGAGAAC
>DATABK010000596.1:0-5049 GCA_036259695.1 Actinomycetes bacterium
CCGCCGGCCCGCCCGGCCAGCTCGGCCGCGACCTCCGCACCTCGCTCGGGATCCCGGCCGCAGGCCAGAACCCACCAGCCGGCGTCGCCGAGGGCCAGCGCCGCCGCCCGGCCGATGCCGCTGGTCGCCCCGGTGACGAGCGCGGTCCTCATCGAGTCTCCAGCCGCAGGGTCGTCGGGTCCAGGCCGGCCCTGGTGGCCACGGTCTGGTTGACGGCCTGCACCTCGATCTTGGTCCGGTCGGCGCGGTGCCATGCCCGGTAGCACTCGAAGGGCCGCAGGTCACGGTCCCAGGACACCGACTCCACGAACAGCAGGGGCGAGCCCGCCTCGACCTGCAGCAGCGTGGCCAGCTCCTCCTGGGCGGTCACGGCCTCCACCACCCGGCGGCCGCCGAAGACGCTCGCGCCGGTGCCCTGCCGCAGCGTCCGGTACAGCGAGCCGGCCTCCAGGTCGGCCGCCAGCACCACGTCGGCCAGGTGCGCGGGCAGGTGGGTGATGACGTACATGACCAGCCGGTCATCCACCCAGCGGACCCGCTCGACGGTGACGCCGACACTGCCCTCGGCCAGGTCGAGGGCGTCGCAGGCCCAGGTGGGGAGCGGTCCCAGCCCGCGCCGCAGCACCCGCGAGCGGACGCCGTGGCCGGCTGCGACCGCCTCCTCGTAGAAGCCGTGCGAGGACTGCAGTAGCCAGGAGGTCGAGCGGGGTTCGGCGACGAAGGTGCCGCGGCCCTTCTCGCGGCGGATCATCCCCTCGGCCTCCAGCTCCCCGAGCGCCTGCCGGACGGTCGTCCGGGAGACCTCGAAGTGGTCGCAGATCGAGGGCTCGGACGGCAGCCGGTCGCCCGGCAGCCAGCGGCCGGCGACGATCTCCTCGGCCAGGGTCTTCTTGAGCTGGAAGTAGAAGGGCACCGGCGAGGTCCGGTCGATCCGCGACGTCGGCAGCTGCGCGGTCACGACTCCTCCCCGGCATCCTGTCCGGACAGGATGACCTTATGAAGGGATGCTATGACCCGTCAAGCCTGGCTCGTGGCCGGGGTCGGCTGCCGCAGGGGCTCGGCGGCCTCGGCCAGGCGCTCGAAGGCCGGCGGCGCCAGCTCGAGGCCGTAGACCTGGGCGATGTGCTGGCTCCAACCGTGCAGGAAGTAGCGCCAGCCGTCGTGCAGCTCCAGGCCGCGGGCCCCGACCTGCTCCCTGGCCTGACGCAGGAACCCCAGGTCGCCACGGTAGTTGAGGTCCCAGACCAGGGCGCCGGCCGGGAAGCGGGCCCGGCCACTGAGCGGCGACCCTGGCACGTCCTTGCCCATGCCGGTGGCGTTGACCACCAGCGAGCCGTCGGGCAGTGCCGCCAGCAGCGCGTCGGCGTCCTCGGCGCCGCGCACCCTGGCCAGCTCCACCGTGCCTGCACCGAGCCCGGCGCAGATCTCGCGCAGCGTGGCCAGCCGCCCGGGGTCCTTGTCGGCAACCACGATCCGGCCGGGAGCGGGCTCGGCCTCCAGCAGCCGCACGGTGATGGCGGTCCCGGCTCCGCCGGCGCCGAGGCACAGCACCTGGGCCGTCGCGTCCAGCCGGCGACCCGGGCCGAGCAGGTCCACCATGGCCAGACCGGCGGTGATGGGGTCCTTGGCGTGGCCGAGCAGGCGCCCGTCCCGCCGGGAGATGCAGGAGACCTCCCGGCACAGGACGGCGTACCGGTCCAGCTCGTCGAACAGACTGCCGGCATGGCGGTACACGTCCAGCTTGTGGCTGGTGACGAGGGCACCGGCGACGCCGAGGTCGCCGGCGAGCCGCCGCACCGTTTCCCGGTAGGCGGCCGCCTCTGCCCCGAGGCGGATGTCCCATCCCTCGATCCGGGCGTCGAGGTCCAGGATCTCCGCCCAACGGGGGAACAGCCGCATGATGCTCGAGCCGCGGGTGTCCACCCCGATGAACACCAAGGTGCCCCGACGGGCCTCCGACGGCGAATGTGTCATCCCGTCCGGACATATCGCGCTGACGCCGTCGGCGTCAAGCCCTCGCCGCCCTCAGCCGCCCCGCCAGCTCAGGAAGCTGGCCGGGTTGTCCACGACGAGGGCCCGCACGTCCGCGTCGTCCAGCCCGGCCGCGCGCAGGCGGGGCAGGAACTCCCCGAGGATGAACCGAAATCCCGGGCGACCGCCCCAGGCGCTCAGGTACCGCCGGCGGGCCATGTCCCCGGCCAGCAGCACCTGCCGGCCGTGGCCCGCCTCGACGAGCCGCAGGATGAACCGGACCCGTTCCGCGTCGGGCTGGTACTGCTCCTTGCCGACACAGTCGTAGCCGAGGAAGACACCGGTGCGCGCCAGGGCCAGGTGGTCCTCCCAGACCAGCCGCCGGTCCAGATGGCCGACACAGACGTGCAACAGGTCGGCTCCTGCCCGCTCGAGCGCCCGCACCTGCGCCATCGCCGCCGTCCCGGCGGTGGTGTGGGTGGTGATCGGTACGCCGGTCTCCCGCTGGGCCGCGGCCGCCGCGCGGATCACCCGGGCCTCCGTACCGGTGACGCGGTCGAGCGAGGAGCCGACCTTGACCACTCCCGCCCGAACGTCGGTGCCGTCCATCCCGACGGTCAGGTCCCGCACGAAGCCGTCCACCAGCGCCCGCTCCGGCTTGGCCTCCAGGTCGAGCGCGCCCCGCCAGTACTGCTCGCAGACGTGCCCGGTCGCGGCCACCACGTGCACGCCGGTCCGCCGGGCCAGGCGCCGCAGCCCCGCCGGGGCGCGACCCAGCTCCGCGGTGCTCGCCTCGACCAGCGCCCGGCCGCCCGCCTGGACGAACGTCCGCAACTCGGCGGCGGCCCGCTGCTCGTCGTCCAGCACCAGGTCGGGATCGTCGCGGACCTGCTCGCCCAGCGGGCGGGTCAGCAGGTGCTCATGGGCGTAGGTCGGCCCGAGCTCCTCGGAGGCGACGTCCCCAAGGACGGTGCGCACGAACCCACTCAGGGTGAGCTCGCTCCGACCGGCCACGACCACCATCAGGGCCTCCACCTCGTCGTTTCCATGCGGCTGGTTAGGATCCTGAGCGGCCGGCCTATCGGCCGACCTGGTGTTACGACACCACCTGGCCTGCTCTTGGTCCAGAACACAGCTACGGGCGGAAAGCCGCAGCCAGCGACCCGGGTTGGCCTAGGGCCACGACCGCTTGATGAGGAGCGTCGGTCGTCAAGGCCGTGCGGGTTGATTGCGGCGCGGGAGTTGGGCCCGGACGCGCTCGCGCAAGCCCGCGAGCCGCTCGCTGAGGCGCACGGGCGGCGGTTGGGCATCCTGGAGGGCCCGTGCGGTCGCAGGCAACTGGCCGAGGTCGCCCTCGAAGCGGGCCCGAGCCGCGGCCAGGTCCCCGTTGGCGCCGGTCGGCCGCCCGCCGAGCATGACCGGCACCAGCAACGGCTCGTGCCCGGCGGGCACCTGCTCATCCCGCACCCCGACGATGTCGCCTCCGGTGGGCGGGCCGCGGAAGATCTGCTTGGGACCTGGCGCGGTGATCTTGCCTGGCGACAGCTTCATCACCGGTCGCCCGCCGTAGGCGACCAGCTTGTAGGCGGTGTCCAGGTAGGGAGCATCGGCCGAGACCCCCACCTTGGTACCGACGCCATAGGCGTCGATGGGCGCCCGGCGGGCGACCAGGTCGGCGATGGCATGCTCGTCCAGCCCACCGCTGGCGAAGATCCGCACCTCCTGCAGGCCGGCCCGGTCAAGCAGCTGGCGGGCGGCCACCGCCAGCTCGGCCAGGTCGCCGGAGTCGATCCGAATGCCAAGGCGCTCGCGCAGGCCAAGCTCACGGATGACCTCGATGGCGGCCCGCACCCCACCAAGGGTGTCGTAGGTATCCACCAGGAACGTGGCCCGGTCGGGGAACTCGCCGGCAAAGGCCAGGAAGGCCGCGCGCTCATCCTCGAAGGCCTCGATGAACGAGTGCGCCATCGTGCCAGCGACCGGCAGCCCGAACCGACGGGCCGCCTCCACGTTGCTGGTGGCGACGAATCCGACCATCGCCGTGGCCCGCGCTACCGCCATGGCCGCGTCCACGCCCTGGGTGCGGCGGAAGGCGAAGTCGACCAGGTCCGCGCCGTCGGCCGCCAGCCGGCAACGCGCGGCCTTGGAGGCGACCGCGGTCTGGAAGGTGACTTCGTTCAGTAGGGCCGTCTCGACCAGCTGGGCCTGGACGATGGGGGCGGTGACCTCCAACAGCGGCTCGCCTGGCAGCACCACCCGACCCTCGGGAACCGCCCACACGTCACCGGTGAAGCCCAGCTCGGCGAAGGCGTCCAGGGCCGCCTGGTCGAGGCCGAGGTTGGCGCCCAGCCAGTCCAGGTCGTCGGCCGAGAATCCGAAGCGCTCCAGGAAGTCGAGGCAGTCGGCTAGGCCCACTGTGACCAGGAAGCTCCTGTTGGGCGGGAGCTCGCGGACGAACAGGCTGAAGGTCGCGGGACCCGTCATGCCGCGGCGCAGGTACACCAGTGCCATAGTGAGTTCATAGAGGTCGGTCAGCAGCCCACCGCGGCGGATGCGCTCCCCGGAAACCTCTGCACCTCCCATCTCAACCCCCGCCGCATCGGTCGGCCAGAGCAGCCACCACCGCTATCTCGCTGGTTGTTTTGCTCGAAGCGCCTCGGGTCCGATCCAGTTCTTGGCACCAGGGTGCGGCGGAGGGGCCGGGATGGCCCAGCCCCTCCTCTAGCCGGTCAGGCGACCATGCCGTGGGGGTCGAGGATGTACTTTTTGGCCGCGCCCTTGTCGAAGTCCTCATAGCCCTGGGGGGCCTGCTCCAGCGGGATCACGGTGGCGTTGACGTTCTTGGCGATCTGGACCTTGTCGTGCAGGATGGCCATCATCAGCTGGCGGTTGTAGCGCATCACCGGGCACTGGCCGGTGGTGAAGGCATGGGACTTGGCCCAGCCCAGCCCGATCCGGATCGACAGCGACCCGACCTTGGCCGGCTCGTCGACCGCGCCCGGGTCGCCGGTCACATACAGCCCGGGGATGCCCAGCTTGCCGGCCGCCCTGGTCACGTCCATCACCGTGTTGAGCACG
>DATABK010000597.1:0-15335 GCA_036259695.1 Actinomycetes bacterium
CGGCCGTCGGCCGCCGCCCGCTCCTCCCCGTCGATCACGTGCGGGATCTCAACCAGGCTGCTGATGGTCTCCCTCCGTCGTCGGCCAGCCCGATGGCCTGGCGGACCTCGTCGTAGGTGTGGTCGGGCCGGGTGACGTCGAACCAGACCGCGGTCATGCCGGCCGCCTCGGCCCCGGCGGCGTTGGCCGGCTGGTCGTCGACGAACACCGCCTGGTCGGCGGCAACCCCGAGGCGGTCGAGGACCAGCCGGTAGGCGGCCGGGTCGGGCTTGCGGGTCCCGTGGCGGGAGGTGTCGACCACGCAGCCGACCTCGGCCAGGACCCGCATCCGGTCGATCCAGGCCTGGTCGTGGAAGTCGTACAGGTCGTTGGTGAGCACGGCCGTCTCCAGGCCGGCCGCCCTGGCCTCGGCGACCAGCGCCCGGGCCTGGGGCCGGACCAGCTCCTCCTCGGGCCCGTCGAACAGCCGGGCCATCATGGCCGGCACCCCGCCGGTGCCCGTCACCGCCGCCACCTCGGCCGCCCGGCTGGCCCAGTAGGCGCGCTCGCTCAGCTCCCCGGCCTGCATGGCCCGCCACAGCGGGTCGGCGGCCGGGTCGAACGGCCCCCGCCAGCCGAAGGTCCCGACCGGCACCCCGAGCGACCGCTCCAGGGCCGGGAGCCGCTCGAACGGGGTCACCAGCACCGGCCCGCCGAAGTCGAGCACCACCGCCTTCATTGGGCTCGTCCCTCACGGGCGTGCTCGAGCAGGATCTCGCGCCAGGAGCGGGGCGGCGGGGCCGGGGTGACGGTGACCCGGACCTCGCCGTCGACCACCCGGACCGGGTAGGTGGCCACCCGCAGGCCGGGCTGGCCGAGCCGCCGCCCGCTGTGGACGTCGTAGCGCCACCAGTGCAGCGGGCAGACCAGCACCTGGCCGTCGAGGTGGCCGCAGGCCAGCGACCCGCCGCGGTGCAGGCAGGTGTCGTCGAGGGCGAACAGCCGGCCGCCGGCGTTGCCGACGGCCAGGCGTCGCCCGGCCGCCTCCAGGAGCCGCACCGTCCCGGCGGGCAGCTCGGCGACCCGGCCCGCCGCCACCTCGACCGGGGAGCCGGTCACCGGCCCTGGTCCCCGGCCGGGGGCTTGGACTCGATGGGGCCTCTGGCCACCGAGTACGGGACCCCGCCGATGCCCCACAGGTCGGGGTCGACCTCGGAGACCATGACCCGGACCCGGTCGATGGGGGTGTCGAGGGCGTCGGCCACGACCCGCGACACCTCCTCGACCAGCCGTATCAGGACCGCCTTGTCGCGGCCGCGGACGAGGTCGATGCGGACGAACGGCATGGCTCCTCCTTGGTCACCGCTAGCGGACGGCCAGCTCCACGGTCCCGAGGCGGCCGAAGCGGGCCACGGCCACGTCCCCGGGGGCGACCGCCACCGCCTCGGTGAGCCCACCCGACAGGACCAGGTCGCCGGCGGCCAGGCCGCGGTCCCTGGGGGCCAGGGCCCGGACCAGCCAGGCCACGGCCGCGGCCGGGTGGCCGAGGGCGGCCGCCCCGGCGGCGGTGGCCCTGACCCGGCCGCCGACCTCGAGCACGCAGCCGACCAGGCGCAGGTCGATCCCGTCGACGGGCTGGCGGACGCCCCCCAGGACCAGGCGGGCGGCCGAGGCGTTGTCGGCGACCACGTCGGGCAGGGTGAAGGCGTAGCCGGCGTAGCGGGAGTCGAGCACCTCGATGGCCGGAGCCACGGCCGCGGTCGCGGCCAGCACCTGGGCGGCGGTGACCCGCTCCCCGGCCAGGTCGGCCCCGAGCAGGAAGGCGATCTCGGGCTCGACCCGGGGCTGGATCAGCTGGCCGGTGTCGAGCGGCTCGCCGACGTCGAGCAGCATGGCGTCGGTCAGCTCGCCGTACAGCGGCTCGGCCACGCCCATCTGGGCCTGCTTGGCCCGGCTGGTCAGGCCCAGCTTGAACCCGACCGGCCGCTCCCCGGCCGCGGCCAGCAGCCGCACCCCGGCCTCCTGGACGGCGTAGGCCAGCTCCAGGTCGAGCCCGGGATGCTCGGTGGTCAGGCCGGTGCCGGCGCTGCGGCGCTGACGCAGCCCGGCCAGCTGCTGGGCCAGGGCGACCGGGTCCGGGCTCACACCGGCGCCTCCCTGCGGGCCAGCTGGAGGGCGACGTCGAGGATCATGTCCTCCTGGCCGCCGACGATGCGGCGCCGGCCCAGCTCGAGCAGGATCTCGCCGACGTCGACCCCGTAGCGGGCCGCGGCCCGCTGGGCATGGAGCAGGAACGACCCGTAGACCCCGGCGTAGCCGAGCAGCAGCCCGGCCCGGTCGATCACCCCCATCTCCGGCCGCAGGGGCCGGACCAGGTCCTCGGCCACCCCCATGGCCTCCAGCGGGTCGACCCCGGTCGGCAGGCCGAGCTTGTCGCAGGTGGCGACCAGGACCTCGGTCGGGCAGTTGCCGGCCCCGGCGCCCAGCCCGGCGCAGCAGCCATCCAGCTGGGCCGCCCCGGCGTCCAGGGCGGCCAGCGAGTTGGCCACGGCCAGGGACAGGTTGTTGTGGGCGTGGTGGCCGACCTGGCAGCGCAGCCCCTCGGCCAGGGTCCCGACCCGGGCGCGGGCGTCGGCGGTGGTCATGGCCCCGGCCGAGTCGACCACGTACACGCAGTCGGCTCCGTAGGACTCCATCAGCCGGGCCTGGGCCAGCAGCTCGGCCGGCTCGGCCATGTGGGCCATCATCAGGAACCCGACCGCCTCCATGCCGAGCCGTTTGGCCAGGCGGATGTGCTGCTCGGAGATGTCGGCCTCGGTGCAGTGGGTGGCGATCCGGGCCACCCGGACCCCCCGGTCGGCCATGTCGCGCAGGTCGTCGGCGACCCCGATCCCGGGCAGGAGCAGGACGGCGATCCTGGCCCGGGTGGCGGCGGCGACCGCGGCCGAGACCAGCTCGCGCTCGTCGGTGCCGGAGAAGCCGTAGTTGAACGAGGAGCCGCCCAGCCCGTCGCCGTGGCTGACCTCGATCACCGGCACCCCGGCGGCGTCGAGGCCGCGGACGATCGAGGCCACCTGCTCGGCGGTGTAACGGTGGGACAGGGCGTGGGAGCCGTCGCGCAGGGTCGAGTCGGTCAGCCGGAAGGCGGTCCCGGTCATACGCTCACCCCTCCCTTGACCCTGGCCTCAGCCAGGGCCTCCCCCACCCGCACCGCGGCGGCGGTCATGATGTCGAGGTTGCCGGCGTACGGGGGCAGGAAGTCGCCGGCGCCCTCGACCTCCAGCAGGGCCACCACCCGGGCCGCGGCCGGCCCGCCCGGGGTCGCGAACGGACCCTCCTCGAACACGGGCGGGCGCTTGAGCCGGTAGCCGGGGACATAGGCGGCCACCCGCTCGACCATGTCCTCGACGGCGGCGGCCACCGCGTCCTCGTCGTAGCCGTCGGGCAGGGCACAGAAGACGGTGTTGCGCATCAGGATCGGCGGGTCGGCGGGGTTGAGGATGATGATCGCCTTGCCGGAGGCGGCCCCGCCGACCTCCTCAAGGGAGCGGGCGGTGGTCCGGGTGAACTCGTCGATGTTCTGGCGGGTCCCGGGCCCGGCCGAGCGGGAGGCCACGGTGGAGACGATCTCGGCGTACGGCACCGGGCTGGCCGAGGCCACCGCGGCCACGATCGGCGCCGTGGCCTGGCCGCCACAGGTGATCAGGTTCACATTCGGCGCGTCCAGGTGGCCGGTCAGATTCACGGTGGGCACCACCGGCGGGCCCAGCCGGGCCGGGGTGAGGTCGACGGCGGTGATGCCGGCCGCGGCCAGCCGGGGGGCGTTGGCCGCGTGCACGCGGGCGCTGGTCGCCTCGAAGGCCAGGTCGATCTCGCCGGCGTGGGCCTCGACCCAGTCGATCCCCTCGGCGGTCGCCTCCACCCCCAGCTCGCGGGCCCGGGCCAGGCCCTCGGAGGCCGGGTCGATCCCGACCAGGGCCCGCAGCTCCAGCGACGGCGAGCGCAGCAGCTTGACCATGAGGTCGGTGCCGATGTTGCCCGACCCGATGACCACACACGACAGCGTCATGGTTGCCTCTCTCCGCTGACGACCAGGCCGACCGGGCCCAGCCAGTCGAACTCGGCCCGGAACACGTCCCCGGCGGCCAGGGGCACGGCGGCGTGCAGGGCGCCGGTCATGACCACGTGCCCGGCCTCCAGGGTCACGCCGAGCGGGTGCAGGGTGTTGGCCAGCCAGGCGACCGCGTGCAGCGGGTCGCCGAGGGCGGCCGCGCCGGCGCCGGTCGCGACCAGCTCACCGTTGCGGGTCATGGCCACCCCGGCCAGCCGCGGGTCGAGCCGGTCCAGGGGGACCAGCCGGCTGGACAGGGCGATGGCCGAGCTGGAGGCCAGGTCGGCGATGGTGTCGGCCAGCCGGATACGCCAGTCCACGACCCGCGAGTCGATGATCTCGACCGCGGCCACCGCCCCGGCGGCCGCCCGCCGCACGTCCAGGGCGGTGCAGGCCGGCCCGGCCAGGGGGGCTTCCAGCACGATGGCGATCTCGGCCTCGACCTTGGGCTGGATGAGCCGGCCGAGGTCGACCTCGACCCCGTCGGGGCGGACGCCGGTGGCCAGGACCGGCCCATAGTCGGGCTGGTCGATGCCCAGCTGCTCCTGCATGGCCCGGCTGGTCAGGCCGAGCTTGTAGCCGACGATCTCGCCCTCGCCGTCGGCCTGGAGCAGCTCGACCAGCCGCCGCTGGACGGCGTAGGCCTCGAGGGCGGTCATCTCCGGCCGGGCCGCGGTCAGGGGCTGGACCGGGACCCGGTCCCGGCGGGCCCGGTACAGCGCCCCGGCCAGCTCCTCCACCGGCAGCGGGGTCACGAGGCGCCCCGGAGGGGTCCGGGGAACCCCGGAGGGGTGCCCCGGTCGATCAGGACGCGGCGGTCCGGCCGCCAGCCGAGCTGGTCGGAGATGGCGTCGGCGGCCTGGATGACCGAGGCCCGGAAGAAGCGGCGCAGGGTGTCGCCGTTGACCCGCATCACCGGCCCGGCCACGCTGACGGCGGCGATCACCTCGCCCCGGGCGTTGCGGACCGGGGCGGCCACGCTGGCCACCCCAAGCTCGCTCTCGCCGATGTTCTCGGCCCACCCCTGGGCCCTGACCCGCTCCAGCTCGGCCCGGAGCAGGAGCGGGTCGCAGACGGTGGCGCTGGTCTTGGGCTCGAGCCGCCACCCCTCCAGCAGCGCCGCCAGCCGCCGGTCGGGCAGGTGGGCCAGCAGGACCTTGCCGGTGCTGGTGCAGTGGGCCGAGTTGCGGTGCCCGACCCGGCCGAAGATCCGCAGGGTGTGCGGGCTCTCCAGCCGCTCCACGTAGACCACCTCGCGGCCGTCCAGGACCGCCACCTGGACCGTCTCCTTGGTGGCGTTGCGCAGCTCCTCGATCACGGTGGTGGCGGCGTCGTGCAGCACCCGGTGGACCGACACCCTGGCCCCCAGCTCCCACATCATCAGCCCCAGCCGGTAGGTCCCGGTGGCCGGGTCGTGCTCCAGGATCCGCTCGGCCGTCAGCGTCGCCAGCAGCCGGTGCACGGTCGACTTCCCCAGCCCCAGCCGCCGAGCCAGCTCGGTCACCCCCAACGCCCCCTCGGCCGACCCGAACTCCTTGAGCAGCCGGGCCGCGTTCTGCACCGACGACAGCCGGGCCCCGTCCCGCCCGGTCATCGGTCCCCTCGCAGGGCCTTGACCAGGGCGGCGCGGATGGCGGCGGGGTCGGTGGCGGCGGCGACGGCCGGGTCGCCGGGGGCGAGCTCACGGGCCAGGAGGGACTGGGCGCGGACCAGGCCGGCGGTGGTGGCGCCGGCGAGCTCGTCGACCAGGTCCTGGCGGCCCGGGGCGGAGGCCCGGATCGTCTCCAGCTCGCGGGCGGCGGCGGCGTGGGCGCTGGCCAGGCCGGTGCCGGCGTGGGTGGCGTGGTGGGGGGTGAGCTGGGAGCCGGGCTCGACCACCAGGTGGTACAGGTAGGTTCCGACCCCGAGCACCCGCCGGACCTCCTCGGGGTCGGGCCCGTCGGCCTCGGCGACCAGGCCGAGGACGGGCAGCACCACCGGGTCGAAGAAGCGCAGCTCCCAGGTCAGCCCCTCGGCCTCCCCGGTGACCTCGACCTCCTGGCCGACCGGGGCCGGGAACGACTCGGTGGTCCCGATCACGTGCAGGTTGCGGGCCCCGGCGGCGGCCACGGTCAGCCGCGGCGCCTGGAGCAGGGGCAGGCGGGCCTGGGCGGCCGGGGGCAGCAGCCGGGCCTGAGCCAGGTAGGCCTCGTGCACGGCGGCCACGAAGTCGGCCATGGCCTGGCGCATCCGCTCCGGACCGGCCAATTGGGTCGGCGCCTGGGGCGGGGGATCGCGCTGCGGCATCGTCTGGCGACCATAGCCCACGTTCCTCCATGCGGGAAGGGACGCTATCCCGCGGAGCGGGACGCGCCGTACCTTCCTTCCGAACCCGCGGGACAAGGGAGCGTGGATGGGGATCCTCCGCCTGTCGCACGTGGACGTGCGCGTGCCCGACCTGGACCTGGCCACCGCCTACTACACCGAGGTCATGGGCCTGCTCGAGGTCGAGCGGAGGCCAGGAGAGGTGTTCCTCAAGTGCTGGGACGAGGACGACCACCACTCGGTCAAGCTGAGCTACGCCCCCCGGGTCGGCCTGGACCTGATCAGCTTCAAGGTCGAGGCCGACGAGGACCTGGCCGAGCTCGAGTCGCGGGTCGAGCGCTACGGCTTCCCGGTCCACCGGGTCTCCCGCGGTGAGTCGGTCGGCCAGGGCGAGTCGATCCGCTTCGAGACCCCATCGGGCCAGCTGATGGAGCTGGTCCGCGAGGTCGAGCGGGTCGGCGGGCTGCTGCCCAAGGTCAACCCGCCGCCGTTCCCGCCCCAGGGCCTCCGCGGGATCGCCCCGCCCCGTATCGACCACGTCCTGGTCACGGCCGAGGAGGTCGGCGAGGCGACCCGCTTCTACATGGAGGTGCTGGGGTTCCGCCTCACCGAGCAGCTGCTGGACGGCAACGGCCACCAGATCGGCGTCTGGATGGAGCGCTCCCACTCCCCCCACGACCTGGCCGTGGTCACCGGGGCCAACGGCGGCCTGCACCACTTCGCCTTCTGGCTGGACGACTGGGACCACGTCCGCAAGGCGGCCGACATCCTGGCCTACAACGGCGTCCAGATCGACGTCGGCCCGACCCGCCACGGCATCACCCGCGGCAACACCATCTACTTCTTCGACCCGCTGGGCACCCGCAACGAGGTGTTCACCGGCGGCTACCGGCCCGACCCCGACTTCCCCACCATCACCTGGACCGAGGACAACATCGGCCGGGCCATCTTCTACTACGAGGGCGACCTGAACGACCGGTTCATGAAGGTCCACACCTGAGATGGGCATCCTGCGCCTGTCCCATGTCGAGGTCCGGGTGCCCGACCTGGAGCTGGCCACCGCCTACTACACCGAGGTGCTCGGGCTGCTGGAGACGGGCCGGGACGCCGAGCGGGTCTTCCTCAAGTGCTGGGACGAGCACGAGCACCACTCGGTGATCCTGCGCTATGCCGCCACCTACGGCCTGGAGCACATGGGCTTCAAGGTCGAGCACGCCGACGACCTGGAGCTGTTCGAGAAGAAGGTCGAGCAGGACGGCGGCCAGGTCACCCGCCACGCCCGCGGCGAGCTCGCCCCAGGGCACGGGGAGGCCATCCGCTTCCTGACCCCGACCGGGCACCGCTGCGAGCTCGTCTGGGGAATGGAGAAGGTCGGCAACCTGCTGCCCCGGACCAACCCGCCGCCGCGGCCGCTGGGGCTGGTCGGGATCGCCCCGCCCCGCCTGGACCACATCTTCGTCACCGCCGAGGACGTCGACGAGGGGACCCGGTTCTTCCGCGAGGTGCTGGGGTTCCGGCTGACCGAGCAGGTCCTGGCCGACGACGGCCACCAGCTGGCCACCTGGCTCGAGGTGTCCCACACCCCCCACGACATCGCCCTGGTCACCGGCCCCAACGGCGGGCTCCACCACTTCGCCTTCTGGCTGGACGACTGGAACGATGTCCGCAGCGCCGCCGACACCCTGGCCTACCACGGGGTGCCGATCGACGTCGGACCGACCCGGCACGGGGCCACCCGCGGGTACGCCGTCTACTTCTTCGACGCCGCCGGCAACCGCAACGAGGTGTTCACCGGCGGCTACTGGGTCGACCCGGACCACGAGGTCGTCACCTGGACCGAGGCCGAGATGGGCCGGGCCATCTTCTACTACGAGGGTGCCGTCAACCAGCGGTTCCTGACCGTGCACAGCTGACCGAGAGGGGCGAGATGGCCGAGGACCCGCCGAAGGACGGCGAGCCGGCCCTGCCGCGGACCGAGCGGCCCGACGCGCCCCTGTACCTGGCCAGCTACCTGCGCCGGCGGGCCCGGGCGGCCACCCCCGAGCCTGACCCTGAGGCCGCCGGGACCGACAGCGCCACGCCGCTGTACCTGCGCCGGTTCCGGGAGCGGCGGGCCGACCCGGACGCCCCCGACGCCCCCCCGCCGGTCTGGAACGGCGAGCCGCTCGAGGTGACCAGGGCCTGGGCCGACATCACCCGGACCAAGGAGATCGTCCCCTCCACGCCGGCCGGCACCTTCCGGGTGGCGGCCCAGGTCCACATCATCCGCCACGGCGAGACCCAGGGGTACTCGACCGAGAGCGGCCTCACCCCCCTGGGCGGCTGGCAGGCCCACCGGCGCGGCTTCGACCTGTCCAAGGGCATCCGCGACGGCGAGCAGGTCCAGATCGTCTGCGCCGACACCAACCGGGCCCGCCAGACGGCCGAGCACCTCCACAGGGGCCTGCTCGACGGCCTCGACCTGTGGCGCCGCGACGCCAAGGTGGCCGAGCCCCGGCCCATGGCCGAGTTCCGCAACTTCCAGGTCGTCACCCCCGACGGCCTGCGCGACGTGACCAGCGCCTTCCGCATGTACCACGCGCTGATGGAGCGGTACGAGCGGGTCGCCCTCGGCGACCGGCCGATGTGGCTGGTCGAGGTCGACCGGTTCTGGAACGTCCAGCAGGGCGGGGCCGACCCCATCCACCACTGGATGACCATCCCCATGCTCCACTTCGAGCCCCCGGCCAGCTGCGTGCGCCGCTTCTGGTCGGGCTTCCAGCGCCTGGTCGGGGAGGTCCCGGGGGCCCGGATCCTGTGCGCCACCCACTCCGGCCCCATCCGCGCCTTCGCCGCCTGGGCCCACGGCTACGACCCGGGCGAGCCCTACAACACCGAGGAAGTCCTGGTGAAGCTGAAGGAGGGCGGCGGCGAGGCCCTGGTCGCCTACCGCAACCGGGTCCAGGAGGTCCAGGTCCCGCCCGCGGCCGAGCGGCCCGACTGGTGGGAGGGGATCCGATGAGCTTCGTCTGCTGGCTGGACGGCTACCACCCGGGCCAGCGGGCCCGCCTCGGCGGCAAGAACGCCAGCCTCGGCGAGCTGCTGGCGGCCGGGCTGCCGGTGCCGCCGGGGTTCGCCGTCACCGTCGACGCCTACCACACCGTCCGGAGCCACCCCGAGGTCCGCCAGGCCGTCACCGGGCTGCTCGACGAGGTCGACCTGGGCGACCCGGCCGGCCTGGAGGAGCTGAGCGCGGCCATCCGCCGCCGCATCGAGCAGGTCCCCCTGGACGACGGCGTGGCCGCCGCCGTCCGGGCCGCCTACAACCAGCTGTGCGACCGATGCGCCTGCGACCCGGTGCCGGTGGCGGTGCGCTCCTCGGCCACCTCCGAGGACCTGCCCGACGCCAGCTTCGCCGGCGAGCACGACACCTACCTGTGGGTCCGCGGCCCCGAGGACGTGCTGCGCCACCTCAGCCGCTGCTGGTCGAGCCTGTTCACGGCCCGGGCGATCGCCTACCGGCGCGAGCGCGGCTACGACCACGACGTGGTCGCCATGTCGGTCGGGGTCCAGAAGATGGTCCGCCCGACCGCCTCGGGGGTGGCCTTCACCCTCAACCCCCGCGACGGCGACCGCTCCCAGGTCGCGGTCGAGGCCGCCTGGGGCTTCGGCGAGGGCATCGTCTCCGGCGAGGTCACCCCGGACAGCTTCCTGGTCGACAAGGTTCTGGGCGAGATCGTCCAGCGCACCATCTCCGACAAGGCGGTCGAGTACCGGCTGGGCGACGACGACCGGGTCGAGCGGGTCGCGGTCGACCCGGACCGCCGGACCGCTCCCAGCCTCACCGACGACCAGGTCAAGGCGGTGGCCCGGCTGGCCCGGCGGGCCGAGCGGCACTACCGCTGCCCCCAGGACGTGGAGTGGGCCCTGGACGCCGACCTGCCCGCCGACCAGGCGGTGACCCTGCTGCAGGCCCGCCCGGAGACGGTCTGGAGCCGCCGCGCGGCCACGCCCGTCACCGCCGCCACCGACCCGATGGCCAGCATCGTCGCCACCCTGCTGTCGCCGCTGCACACACGGAGAAGCTCGGACACGCCCGGGCGCTGACCCGGGCCCTCGACGGAAAGGACAGGGCCATGGCGGACCGGTTCCCCAGCCCCTTCGAGATCGAGACCCCGGCCGGGGCCGAGGGGTGGCAGGAGCTGTACACCTACTCGCTGCCGTTCTCGACCGACCGGCGCGAGTACGAGGACTCCATGTTCTGGTTCCAGGACGGGGTCCACTGGCCCGAGGTCCTGAGCCCCTGGGACGCCACCTTCTTCGAGTTCGCCCTGGCCTCGCTGTCCCAGTACAACACCCGCCACTACCTGATCCCGCCGGCCCTGGGGGTCGACTTCCGGGTCCTCAACGGCTACGCCTACCTGTCCCCGGTCGGGGTCGCCGACCCGGCCGAGATCGAGGCCAGGGTCCCCCACTTCCTGGAGCGGGCCGGCTTCTACTTCCAGAACTGGGCCAGCCTGTACGAGCAGTGGATGGGCAAGATCCGCGGCCTCATCGGCGAGATGGAGGCGCTCAGCTTCGAGCCCCTGCCCGACGCCGAGGAGCTGGCCGTCGTCACCGAGGGCCGGGGCATGGGCTCGGGGTTCGAGCTCCAGCGGAGCTACCACCGGCTGGTCGACCTGGCCCTGCAGCTGTGGCAGTACCACTTCGAGTTCCTCAACCTCGGCTACGCCGCCTACCTGGACTTCTTCGGCTTCTGCAAGCAGGCCTTCCCCAGCATCCCCGACCTCGCCATCGCCAAGATGGTCGCCGGGGTCGAGGTCGACCTGTTCCAGCCCGACGAGGAGCTGAAGAAGCTGGCCCGCCTGGCCGTGGACAGCCGGGTCGAGGGCGCCTTCGACAACCCCGCGGCGGCCGAGGTCGTCGAGGCCCTGCGGGGCAGCGACGCCGGGCAGGCCTGGCTGTCGCAGTGGGAGGCGTCGGCCCAGCCGTGGTTCAACTTCTCCTCGGGCAGCGGCTTCTACCACACCGACGAGGTCTGGCTGGAGCACCTGGAGATCCCCTTCGGGTTCGTCCGCGACTACATCGCCAAGCTGCGCGACGGGGTCGACATCAGCCGGCCCATCGAGGCCATCCGGGCCGAGCGGGACCGGATCGTCGCCGAGTACGGCGAGCTGCTGGCCAGCGACGAGGACCGGGCCGCCTTCGAGCAGAAGCTCGGCCTGGCCCGGGTGGTGTTCCCCTATGTCGAGAACCACAACTTCTACGTCGAGCACTGGAGCCACTCGGTCCTGTGGCGCAAGATGCGCCAGCTCGGCGGGGTCCTGGCCAAGGAGGGGTTCTTCGGCGGTGAGGACGACATCTTCCTGCTCAAGCGGGACGAGGTCCCCGAGGCCCTGTGGGACTACTACAGCGCCTGGGCGGTCGGGGTGAAGCCTCGGGGCCCGGCCTACTGGGGCAGGGAGCTGGAGCGCCGCCGCGGCATCCTGAGCGCGCTCCGGTCCTGGTCGCCGCCGCCGGCCCTGGGCCGGCCGCCCGAGGTCGTGACCGAGCCGTTCACGATCATGCTCTGGGGCATCACCGGCGAGAGTGTCAAGCAGTGGCTGGGGGCCGGCGACGGCGGCGGCGACGGCAGCCTCAAGGGCTTCGCCGCCTCCCCCGGGGTGGCCGAGGGCCCAGCCCGGGTGATCTTCTCGGCCGACCAGATCGGCGAGGTCGAGGCGGGGGAGATCCTGGTCGCGCCCCTGACCGCCCCCAGCTGGGCGCCGATCTTCGGCAAGATCGGGGCCACCGTCACCGACGTCGGCGGGATGATGGCCCACGCCGCCATCGTCTGCCGCGAGTACGGCCTGCCCGCCGTCACCGGCACCGCCTTCGGGACCAAGACCATCAGGACCGGCCAGCGCATCCGCGTCGATGGCAACCAGGGCACCGTCACCATCCTGGAGGGTTAGGAGGCCGCCCATGCTGACCGCCGAGCAGAACGCCGAGCTCACCCGGGTCGGCCCGGGCACGCCCATGGGCGAGCTCCTGCGCCGCTACTGGTACCCGGTGGCCTTCACCCGCCAGCTGGAGGAGTTCCCGGTCAAGCGGGTGCGGCTGCTCGGCGAGGACTGGGCCCTGTACCGGACCCCGGACGGGTCCTACGGGGTGGTCGAGGAGCAGTGCCCGCACCGCCGGGCGTCGCTCGCCTACGGGGTCGTGGAGGGCGAGGGCATCCGCTGCGGCTACCACGGCTGGCTGTTCGGCCGCGACGGGACCTGCCTGGACCAACCGGCCGAGCTTGATAAGACCTCGTTCAAGGACCGGGTCCGGGCCCGGGCCGGCCGGGCCGAGGAGCTGGGGGGCATGGTCTGGGTCTACGTGGGCCCGGAGCCGGCCCCGCTGCTGCCCCGCTACGACGTGTACGTGATGGACGGGGTGCGCGACTTCGGCCACGCCCTGCTGCCCTGCAACTGGCTCCAGATCATGGAGAACGCCGTCGACCCCCACCATGTCGAGTGGCTGCACGGCCGCTACTTCGAGTTCCTCGGCAGCCGGATGGGGTTCGAGGCCCCCAGGTCGTTCCAGCGCCGCCACGTCAAGGTCGCCTTCGACGAGTTCGACCACGGCATCATCAAGCACCGGCTGCTCGAGGGCCACACCGAGGACGACGACGACTGGGCCATCGGCCACCCGATGGTGTTCCCCTACTGCATGCGGGTCGGCGGGGCCGGCATCGAGCAGATGCAGATCCGGGTCCCGGTCGACGACACCACCACCTGGTTCGTGCTCTACACGGTGCACGCCCCCGAGGGCGCCCCACCCCCGGCCCAGACGGTCATCCCCGACTACGAGCTGCCCTGGCGCGACCAGCACGGCAACCACATCGTCGACTACGTCGAGGGCCAGGACATCATGGCCTGGGTCACCCAGGGCCCGATCACCGACCGGACGGTCGAGCACCTGGGCAGGTCCGACGTCGGCATCGCCATGCTCCGCAAGCAGTTCAAGCAGCAGCTGGCCGCGGTCGCCGCCGGCCGCGACCCGATCGCCGTGGTCCGCGACCCGGCCACGAACGCCCGCATCGACCTGCCGTGTGAGAAGAACAAGTTCGGCGCCGGAGCCGAATTCGCCCTCCAGTGGATGAACCTCGGCTTCACCCGCTACTCGCCTCAGCTGGAGGACCTGCTCAGGCTCCACACCGAGGCGGCCAAGGTCCGGGCCAATGCCTGAGGCAGAGATCCTGCCCGAGGACCCGCACCCGCTGCCTCCGCCGACGGCCACCTTCGCCCGCGACGCCGAGCGGCACCTGCTGGACGCCCCCCGGCACTGCCCCCGCTGCGGCGCCGCCATCGGCGGCCCCGGCGGCCTGGTGGTCGAGTGGTGGGCCGCCACCGACCGCGTCTTCTACTGCTGGTGCCGCTCCTGCGACTGGACCGGCACCGTGGTCCAGGTCGACCGCCACATCGGCCACGAGGCCACCGGCTAGCCCGCCGCGGCCGGCGGGCCAGCCTCGACGACGGCCTCGACCTCGACCGCGAACCCGAGCGGCAGGGCGGCCACCCCGACCGCCGTGCGGGCGTGCCGGCCCCGGTCGCCGAACAGCTCGACCAGCAGGGCCGAGGCGCCGTCGACCACCGCCGGGACCTCCCCGAACCCGGGCACGCAGGCCACGAACCCGGTGACCTTGACCACCCTGCCCACCTGGTCGAGGGAGCCGAGGGCGTCGCGGGTCTGGGCCAGCAGGTTCAGGGCGCAGTCGCGGGCGGCCGACCGCCCCTGCTCGACCGTCAGGTCCAGGCCGAGACGGCCGGTCCAGCCGTCGGCCCCCTGCCCGGCCAGGAACAGCAGGTCGCCGGAGCGGACCCAGCCCTCGTACAGCCCGGCCTTGGGCCGCAGCGCCGGCAGCTCCAGCCCCAGCTCGGCCAGCCGCCGTTCGGGACCCCGGTCGCTCTGGTGCCGCCCGGGCCGTCGTTCCGGGCCGGGGTCCCCCTGAGGCCCCCTGGGCCGGGGTGGCACGGCGAAGACCCGGCCAGGGCTCATCGGACGCTGAACACCCGGCCGGGCCCGGGCGGCGGCGGGCCGGGGTCGAGGCCCAGTCGCGCCAGCAGCGCGGCGACCGAGGCACCGGGGTCGCGGACCTCGAACAGCAGCGTCCGCATGCCCACGGCGGCGGCCCCGTCCAGGTTCACGGCCAGGTCGTCCACGAACAGGCACCGCTCCGGCGCCTCGCCGATCTCGGCCGCGCACCGCCGGAACGCCTCCGGGTCGGGCTTGAGCACCCCCAGCCGGGCCGCCTCGACCACCTGGTCGAACCCGGCCAGCTCCGGGAACCGCCCCGGCCAGTCGGGCCCGAACCAGTGGGCCATGTCGTTGGTGAACGCCACCAGCCGGACCCGCCCGGCCAGCGCCGCCATCGCCCCCCGGACCTCCCCGCGCACCCGAGAGCAGGCCCGCCACAGCGCCCCCACGTCCAGGTCCGGCCGCCGTTCGGCCAGCCGCGCCCAGTAGTCCCGCTCGGCCAGCTCCCCCCGCTCGACCGCCGAATACTCGGCCTCCCCCCGCAACGGCCCCCCAGGGAACCCCGCCACCGCCACCGACTCGAACAGGGTCGGGATCACCACCCCACCCATGTCCAGCACCACGGCGGCCGGCACCGGCCGTACCCCCCGGGCCCCGGCCGCCCGCCACACGGCCCGCCGCCGCCGCACCACCCAGTCGTCGGGGTCGACCGGGGCCGCCGCCGGCGCGGAGCCCGGTTCCAGCGCGCACACCTCACCCTCGACCCCGGTTGCGGGGGCCCCATCCGGGAGGGTAACCGACCGGGGAGCCCGGGTCCCTTCCCTGTCCACAGGCCCCCGGTCCGTCCCCGACCCCGGCTCCGCCCGCGCCTCCCTGTCCACAGCCACCCGGCCCCTACCCGAGCACGGTGACGACGCCTTCGCCTCCGTCGACCCGGATACGCTGGCCGGTCTTGATG
>DATABK010000598.1:0-2341 GCA_036259695.1 Actinomycetes bacterium
CGGCCCCCCAAGGGCGCCTGTGCCATGGTCGTCTGGATCCCCTTCCTGGTGTCGGGGCGGTCGTAGACTGGGCGGCGGGTCCCCCAGCCAAACCAGGGTCGTCCAGCGTCAAGGAGCCTACCCGAGTGCGTTCCCGCCGCATCGGCTCGACCGACCTCGTGGCCAGCGAGGTCGGGCTGGCGGTGTGGTCGCTGGTCGCCGGGGAGGGGGCGCGGTCCGACGAGGACGCGGCCGGGCTGCTCGGGGCCGCCCTGGACCTCGGGATCGCCTACTTCGAGGCCACCGACAGCGACGACGACGGCCGGGCCGAGGTGCTGGCCGGCCAGGCCCTCCGCCGCCACCGGGACGAGGTCACGGTGGCCACGACCTTCGGCTACGACACCACCCCACGCCCCTGGGACCCCGTCCCGGCCGGCCCCCGCCACGACTGGTCGGCCGACCACGCCGGACGGGCCCTGGACCGGTCGCTGCAGCGGCTGCGGCTGGAGCCGATCGACCTGTGGCTGCTGCACCACCCGGGCCTGGACGCGCTGGAGTCCGACGAGCTCTTCGAGCTGCTGCAGGCCCAGGTGGCCAAGGGCAAGATCCGCCACTACGGGGTCCTCCTCGGCCCCGGGCCCGGCTGGGGCGACGAGGGCGCGGCCGCGCTCGGTGACCGGCGGGTGGCGGCCGTCGAGACCGTCTACAACGTGGCCGAGCCGTCGCCCGGGCGCGACCTGGCCGGCCTGGCCGCCGAGACCGGGGCCGGCCTGGTCGTCCGCGACCCGCTGGCCCCGCGCCTGCCGCCGGACCGCCGGGCCCTCCTTGCGTTCCTGGAGCGGGACCGCGGCCAGACCCTCGACCAGGCCCTGCTCGGCTTCGCCCTGGCCGCCCCGGCCGTGGCCACCGTCCTGCCCGCGGTCCGGGACCGCGACCACCTGGCCGAGCTGGCCGCGGCGGCCGACCTCGAGCAGCCCACCCCCGAGGACCTCGACCGGATCGCCGAGCTCCAGGAGGGAGGGGTGCTGTGAACGGGACCGAGCGCAGCCAGGCCCTGTTCGAGCGGGCCCAGCGGGTCATCCCCGGCGGGGTCAACTCGCCGGTGCGGGCCTTCCGGGGGGTCGGGGGCACGCCCCGGTTCTTCGTCCGGGGTCAGGGAGCCTACCTGGAGGACGTGGACGGCAACCGCTACGTCGACCTGGTCTGCAGCTGGGGGCCGCTGATCGCCGGGCACGCCCATCCCCGGGTGGTCGAGGCGGTGCAGGCGGCCACCGCCAGGGGAACCTCGTTCGGGGCGCCCACCGAGGCCGAGGTCACCCTGGCCGAGGAGGTGGCCCGCCGGGTCCCGGTGGTGGAGAAGCTCCGCATGGTCAGCTCCGGCACCGAGGCCACGATGAGCGCGGCCCGCCTGGCCCGGGCGGCCACCGGCCGGCCCAAGCTGGTCAAGTTCGCCGGCTGCTACCACGGCCACGCCGACGCCCTGCTGGCCGCGGCCGGGTCGGGCGTGATCACCCTCGGCCTACCCGACTCGCCCGGGGTTCCGGCCGCCCAGACGGCCGACACCATCGTCCTCCCCTACAACGACACCGCCGCCCTGGCCGCCGCCTTCGGGACCGCCGGCGACCAGATCGCGGCCGTGCTGGTCGAGCCGATCGCCGCCAACATGGGGGTGGTCCCACCCACCGAGGCGTTCCTGGCCGCCCTGCGCGCCGAGACCCGGCGGGCCGGCGCCCTGCTGGTCCTGGACGAGGTCATGACCGGGTTCCGGGTCCACCGCGGCGGGGCCACCGGGCTGTGGTCGCTCGAGCCCGACCTGCTCACCTTCGGCAAGGTGCTGGGCGGGGGGCTCCCGGCGGCCGCCTACGGCGGGCCGGCCGGCCTGATGGGCCTGGTCGCCCCCGAGGGCCCGGTCTACCAGGCCGGCACCCTGTCCGGGAACCCGCTGGCCGTCGCCGCCGGCCGGGCCACCCTCGAGCTGCTCGACGACGAGGCCTACGCGCGGCTGTCGCACGTCACCGCCGCGCTGGGGGACGGCCTGCGCGAGGCGGCCGGGGACCGGCCGGTGCAGGTCGTCCACACGACGGGGCTCCTGACCGTCTTCTTCTCGGAGGAGCCCGTGCACGACTACGCGGGAGCGCAGCGCTGCGACCTCGACGCCCACGCCGCCTGGTGCCGGGCGTTGCTGGCGCGCGGCGTCTACCCGCCGCCCTCGCAGTTCGAGGCGTGGTTCCCCTCGCTCGCCCACACCCCGGAGCACGTGTCGCGCACGGTCGAGGCCGCCGCCGCCGCGTTCGCCGAGGTGTCGTGAGGACGCTGCACCGGCTCGCCGCCGAGGTCCGCGCGCGCGGGGGGCTGCTCGCCC